>NZ_JBFBJT010000071.1:0-37915 GCF_040686175.1 Streptomyces sp. NPDC086077
CTGCGCGAGAGCGACACCTATGCACGCCGTAGCGGCGACGCTGGGCACCATGACCACAGCGAACCGCTTCCATCTGGTCCCACCACGCACTTGGGACTCCATATTTCCTCCTTCTCGGACGTACATCGCCTGCCCCGACCAGATCCCAAAGGGAGCTCAACCGGACAGGGATGGGAGAAGTGCTACGTCCTCGGAAAGGAGAGCGCCCGCGCTCGGCGGCGCACAACGGCGCCCGAATCACCGGCGATCACCCCCGAGCGACAACCACTGGTCGCGCCTGACACGCATCACGCACAACCTTGCTGGACAGGCTTCGCCGGGTGGGCGAAGACCCCCCTGCCCAAGAGCCGGCGCCAGGGGCGTCGGCTCTGCTCGGTGGGGACCCAGGAAGTCCCGCGGCCCGATTGGATGTCGGGGTACGGGAATGGACCGAGCGTCGCCGATCGTGGTGCATTCTCGCCGCCCGCACAAGGGGGTTCGTTACTCGCTAGTAACGGCCGGATAACCGAACAACGACCAGCCGGACTCGGTCAGCGACTCTGGGTGCCAACTAGGGGTAGGACAAAACTATTGATCGCTGGACAGAATCCGACAGATGAACGCCCATGACTTACTCGCAGTAACAGCGGCCGCGATTACCAAGATTTGGTAAAGCGCGGCCGCCCTGGCGCCCCGTCGGACACTTCCTCACTCAGGGCTCACACGTCCCGACGTTCAGCAACTGACCAGGACCCGGGCCCCGCACTGCTCAGAACAGCGCGCGCGCCAGCGCCCGGCGAGCCGCGGTCACCCGCGGATCGTCCCCGCCGACCACCTCGAACAGCTCCAGCAGCCGCAGTCGTACGGCATCCCGGTCGTCGCCCGCCGTGCGGCGCACGGTGTCGATGAGCCGCCCGAAGGCGTCCTCGACATGACCGCCCACCAGGTCCAGGTCGGCGGCCACGATCTGCGCCTGCGCGTCGGCCGGCCGGTCGGCCGCCTCCTTGCGCACCCGCTGCACGTCCAGCCCCTGCACGCGCTGGAGCAACTCCGCCTGCGCCAGACCGAGTTTGGCCTCCGGGTGGGCGGGGTCGTCGGCGAGCACGTTCTTGTACGCCTGGACGGCCGTGGTCAGATCACCCGCGTCCAACGCCTGTGCGGCGGCGTTCAGCAGGGCGTCGTAAGGGCCGACGGGAGCCTCCGCCGGCTCCTGCCCGCCCGGCTGGGCCTCCGGGTCGACGGTCAGGCCGGTCAGCCCGAAGCGCTGCTCGGCGACGGTGACCAACTGGTCGAGAGTCTCCCGGATCTGCGCCTCCGCGGCGGCACCCTGGAAGAGCGGCAGCGCCTGGCCCGCGACGACCGCGAAGACCGCCGGGATCCCCTGGATCCCGAACTGCTGCATCAGCATCTGGTTGGCGTCGACATCGATCTTGGCGAGGAGGAAGCGACCGTTGTACTCGACGGCGAGCCGCTCCAGCACCGGGCTGAGCTGCTTGCAGGGCTCACACCACTCGGCCCAGAAGTCGATGACGACCGGGACCTCGGTGGAGCGCTGGAGGACGTCGCGCTCGAATCCGGCCTCATCGACGTCGATGACGAGATCGGCCGGGGAGACGGCCCCGCCGCCGCCCTCGCGCGCCGCTGTGGCGCGCGCCTGCTCGGCCTTGGCCTTGGCCTCCTGGGCCGCCTTCACCGCGGCGAGGTCGACGACGCCGCTCATGGACATGTTCCGTGGCTGCATGCGTCTATCCTCCCCCGTCACCCGGGCGTCTGTGAAAAGCGCCCTCGAAGCCGTGCGTGCGTTCGACGCCGGGTCCCCACCCCACGCCTGTGGTCGTCGCTCGTGCACGAGACGAATGTCCCCGTACGCCACGGGAGAACAGGTCGAACACGCGCTTTCGCTACGAGTCGTAGCGTAACGACAGGGGGCGCCCCGTCGACAGCCTCGCCTGGTGATCTCCCTCACTGTCGGCCGAAACCCGCCGCACGCGGGCCCGGATATGGTCGAAAGATGCAGAGCCGCACCCCCGCCGGCCGCACGGGTCGCCCGCGCAGCGCCGCCGCCGACACCGCCATCCTGGCCGCGACCCGGGCGGCCCTGGTGGAACTCGGCTGGTCCAAGCTCACCTTGGGAGACGTCGCGGCCCGCGCCGGGGTTGCGAAAACGACGCTCTACCGCCGCTGGGCGGGCAAGAACGAACTGGTCGTCGACGCGGTGGCGGAACTCTTCGACGAACTGCGCCTGCCCGACCGCGGCACCCTGGGCGCCGACATCGAGGGCGTGGTGCTCCAGCTGGCCGCGATCCTGGACCGGCCGGAGGCCAGGAGCGGCCTGATGGCGGTGGTCGCGGAGTCGACCCGCGACCCCGCGCTGCGCGAACGCGTCCGCGCGACGATCGTCGACCGCCAGAAACGCCTGGTCGTGGTGGGCCGGGCCCGCGCACAGGCACGCGGCGAACTCCCGGCGGAGCCCGACCCCACCGACGCGGCCCCCACCGTGGACCTGATCTTCGACATGGTGGCGGGGGCGGTGGTCCACCGCTCCCTGGTCAGCGCGGAACCGGCGGACGCGGACTGGGCGCGCTCACTGACTCGGGTACTGCTGCTGGGGCTGGCGGGTGCGGCGACGGCCGAACGGGGCGGGGAAGCGGGGAACGCCGGGCGACTCGAAAGACCCGTACGGGAAGAAGGCGACGCGGACACGACGTGATCCCGGTGGATCGCCCTGGCTGAGCGGGAAGAGGGGAGTCGCGGGCAGCGGGCGACAGCGGTCCAGGCTCTCGGCTGTGTGCCGGAGTCCGGACCGCTGTGTCGTCGGCCGGCGTCCTCGGCGGGCCTAGAAGCCCGCCGGCTCCGTGTACACGCCCCACTCGTCGCGCAGGGCGTCGCAGATCTCACCGAGGGTCGCCTCGGCGCGTACGGCCGTCAGCATCGGCTCGATCATGTTGGTGCCGTCGCGTGCGGCGTCGAGCATCGCGCCGAGTGCCGTGCGGACGGCCGCCTCGTCGCGGCCCGTGCGGCGCGCGGACAGCGCGCGTACCTGCTCGCGCTCCACCTCGTGGCTGACCCGCAGGATCTCCAGGTCGCCGGTGACGGAGCCGGTGTGGGCGTTGACGCCGACGACCCTCTTGTCGCCCTTCTCCAGGGACTGCTGGTAGCGGAACGCGGACTCGGCGATCTCGCCGGTGAACCAGCCGTCCTCGATACCGCGCAGGATGCCGGAGGTGATCGGGCCGATCGGGTGCCGGCCGTCGGGGTGCGCCCGCAGGCCGCGCTCCCTGATCTGGTCGAAGATCTTCTCCGCGTCGGCCTCGATACGGTCGGTCAGCTGCTCGACGAACCACGAACCGCCCAGCGGGTCGGCGACGTTGGCGACGCCGGTCTCCTCCATGAGGACCTGCTGGGTCCGCAGGGCGATCTCCGCGGCCTGCTCGGACGGCAGCGCCAGGGTCTCGTCGAGCGCGTTGGTGTGCAGCGAGTTGGTGCCGCCGAGGACCGCGGCGAGGGCCTCCACCGCCGTGCGGACGACGTTGTTGTACGGCTGCTGGGCGGTCAGCGAGACACCGGCGGTCTGGGTGTGGAAGCGCAGCCACTGGGCCTTGTCGGACTTGGCGCCGTACTCGTCCCGCATCCAGCGGGCCCAGATGCGGCGCGCGGCGCGGAACTTGGCGATCTCCTCGAAGAAGTCGAGGTGCGCGTCGAAGAAGAAGGACAGGCCGGGGGCGAAGACGTCCACGTCCAGGCCGCGGCTGAGGCCCAGTTCGACGTATCCGAAGCCGTCCGCGAGCGTGTACGCCAGCTCCTGCGCGGCCGTCGCGCCTGCCTCGCGGATGTGGTAGCCGGAGACGGAGAGGGGCTTGTAGGCCGGGATGCGCGTCGCGCAGTACTCCATCAGGTCGCCGATCAGGCGGAGATGCGGCTCGGGCTGGAAGAGCCACTCCTTCTGGGCGATGTACTCCTTGAAGATGTCCGTCTGGAGCGTGCCGTTCAGGACGGACGGGTCGACGCCCTGGCGCTCGGCGGCGACCAGGTACATGCAGAAGACCGGGACCGCCGGGCCGCTGATCGTCATCGACGTGGTGACGTCGCCGAGCGGGATGTCGCGGAAGAGCACGTCCATGTCGGAGGCCGAGTCGACGGCCACCCCGCAGTGGCCGACCTCGCCGAGCGAGCGCGGGTCGTCGGAGTCGCGGCCCATCAGGGTCGGCATGTCGAAGGCGACCGAGAGGCCGCCGCCGCCGGCCGCGAGGATCATCTTGTAGCGCTCGTTGGTCTGCTCGGCGTTGCCGAAGCCGGCGAACTGCCGGATCGTCCACGTGCGCCCTCGGTAGCCGGTCGGATACAGGCCACGCGTGAAGGGGTACTCCCCCGGCCAGCCGATCCGCTCGAAGCCCTCGTAGGTGTCCCCGGGTCGGGGCCCGTACACCGGCTCCACGGGGTCGCCGGAGAGCGTGGTGAAGTCCGCGTCGCGCTTGCGCGCCGCGTCGTACCGGGCCTGCCACCGTCGGCGGCCCTCTTCGATGGCGTCAGCGTCCATACCCTCGAATTTACTTGGACGTCCTAGTAAATGTCGACGGCTGGCGGCTGATTTGTTGGGGCGTCCGGGCAATCGGGTGAACGGCTGCCGCCGCACGCACGCGCGCACGGCGGGAGACGGCGGTTACGGCTAGGCCTTCACCGGGGCGGGTGAGCCCTGCGTGACCTGGGCGTCGAGCTCGCGGGAGATCTTCCGCTCGACGAAGAACGCCGCCGTCGGGATCGTGCCCGCGAGCAGCACCCACACCTGCTTGGCGACCGGCCACTTCGCCTTTGAGCCCAGGTCGAAGGCGAAGACGAGGTAGACCACGTACAGCCAGCCGTGCGCGATGGAGACGACCTGCGTCGCGTCCGCGGCACCGTCAATCTTCAGGCCGTACTTGGCGATCATGCACAGGCACAGCAGGACCAGGAGCACACCGGTGACGTAGGCCATGACGCGGTAGCGGGTCAGCACGCTCTTTTTCATGCGATCGAGCGTAACGGCCCGTTCCGGGCGATCTTCCGTCGGGTCACTGCTCCTCGAAGTCGCACGCCGAGACGCGCAGTGGGCGGAGCATGGCGAAGATCTCCGCGCATTCCTCGGCATCGTAGGCGCCCAGGCCGAAGTCCATCGCCATCAGGTCGCGGGTGGCCGACTCGACCACCTCGCGGCCCTTCTCGGTGATCACGGCGAGGGTGCCGCGGCCGTCGTTGGGGTTGGGGCGCCTGGCCACCAGGCCCGACTTCACCAGGCGGTCGACGGTGTTCGTGACGGAGGTCGGGTGCACCATGAGCCGCTCGCCGATCTTGGACATCGGCAGTTCGCCGGCCTTGGAGAAGGTGAGCAGCACCAGCGCCTCGTAGCGCGCGAACGTCAGGCCGTACGGCTTGACCACCGCGTCGACCTCGGCGAGCAGGATCTGGTGCGCCCGCATGATCGAGGTGATCGCGGCCATGGACGGCACGCTGCCCCAGCGCTGCTTCCAGAGTTCGTCGGCGCGGGCGATGGGGTCGAAGGGAAGGCTGAGCGGCTTCGGCACGTCACCAGACCTTACCCGCCGGTCATATCGTGGTCAGCCCTGTCTCGCGTATCGGTACGCACGGGAAGACCCCGGCCGGCGGGCCGGGCCGGGGCCGTTCCCGGTGCCGCTACGGGGCCAGGTGGCGTTCCACCGTCTCGACCTTGGACGTGAGGGCGTCCGTGACACCGGGGCGGATGTCCGCCTTGAGGACCAGGGACACCCGCGGCGCCCTCGCCTCCACGGCGGCCACCGCGCGCTTCACGACGTCCATGACCTCGTCCCACTCGCCCTCGACGGACGTGAACATCGCGTCCGTGCGGTTCGGCAGGCCGGACTCGCGCACCACGCGGACGGCGTCGGCGACGTACTCCCCCACGTCCTCGCCGACACCGAGGGGTGTGACGGAAAAGGCGACGATCACGCGCTCACGACCCCTTCCTTACGGGCACGCTCCGCGATCACCGCGTCCTCGGCCTCACGGCGCAGCTTGCGCTCGGCGAAGAAGCCGCCGGTGGGAAGCACGGAGAGAACGAAGTAGAGGGCGCCCGTGCCGAAGCTCCACTTGGCGCGGTTCCAGGCGTCCGCCCAGAAGATCACGTACAGGATGAACAGGACGCCGTGGACCGCGCCCATCACGGGAACCGCGTTGAATTCCGTGGTCCGCTTCAGCACCGAGCAGAGGAGCAGGATCAGGAAGGACACGGCCTCCGGGGCCGAGACCAGGCGGAGGCGGCGGAGGGCGGTGGCGGTCTTGAGATCCACGGGTCACCTTCGGTGGGAGATTCGCTGACGAGGCGGGTCGCTTTGTGAACGGACGCACAATCGCTCCGCCATTGTGGCAAACGGCCGGGCGGGCGAGGGCCCGGGGGTCCGGGTCCGGCCCCCTAGGGGTGCGGTCGGGGTCCGCCCCGGGAAACTGACTCTGTCGGCGGAGCCAATCGGGCGATACCTTCACATCCGTGGCGATGTTCCGACTTCAAGGCAGCAAGGTGCTCGCCGTCGACATGACCGGGGACGCCGTGAAGGCGAAGAACGGCTCGATGGTCGCGTACGACGGGCAGATGGCCTTCAAGAAGCTGAGCGGCGGCGGTGAGGGCATACGGGGGATGGTGACCCGGCGCATCACCGGCGAGCAGATGACCCTGATGGAGGTGAAGGGGCAGGGGACGTGCTGGTTCGCGGACCGGGCCTCGGAGATCAACCTGGTGAGTCTCCAGAACGACAAGCTCTACGTGGAGTCGAGCAATCTGCTCGCGACCGACGGCGGGCTGCGGACCGGCACGTCCTTCACGGGGCTGCGCGGCGCCTCGCAGGGCAACGGGCTGTTCACGACGACCGTCGAGGGGCACGGGCAGGCGGCGATCATGTCGGACGGGCCGGCGGTGGTGCTGCGGGTGAGCGCGCAGTACCCCCTGACCGTGGACCCGGGGGCATATGTGGCGCACCAGGGGAACCTGCGGCAGTCGTTCCAATCCGGTGTGACCTTCCGCACAGTGATGGGAGAGGGCGGGGGCGAGGCGTTCCAGATGCGGTTCGAGGGGGACGGGCTCGTGTACGTCCAGCCCAGTGAGCGGAACACGATCGCGGGGGATGTGTGACATGGGCTTCCGCGAGGTCAATGCGAAAATGGTCGAGGCGACCGTCATGCCGGGGCAGCGGCTGTTCAGCCAGCGCGGCGCCATGCTCGCCTACAGGGGCGAGGTGTCCTTCACCCCCAACATGGGCGGTGGGCAGGGCGGCATCATGTCGATGATCGGGCGCCGGGTGGCGAACGAGGACACCCCGCTCATGACCGTCGAGGGCAGCGGCACGGTGCTGTTCGGGCACGGCGGGCATCACGTGCAGGTGATCGACCTCACCGGGGACACGCTCTGCGTCGAGGCGGACCGGCTGCTCGCCTTCGAGGGCAGCCTCCAGCAGGGGACGATGTTCATGGGCTCCCAGGGCGGGGTCATGGGGATGGTGCGGGGGCAGGTCAGTGGGCAGGGGCTGTTCACGACGACGCTCAAGGGGCACGGTTCGGTGGCCGTCATGGCCCATGGCGGTGTCTTCGAGATTCCGATCAGCCCGCAGCGCCCGGTGCACGTCGACCCGCAGGCCTACGTCGCCCACCACGGCGACGTGCGCAACAAGCTCTCCACCGCGCTGGGCTGGCGGGACATGGTGGGGCGCGGCTCCGGCGAGGCGTTCCAGCTGGAGCTGAGCGGCAACGGCGCGGTGTACGTCCAGGCCTCGGAGGAGAAGCTGTGACCTACGGAACTCGGGGCGCCGGGCCGGTCGCGCACGACCCGGTGACGCTGCCCGCCGACGAGAACGTGAACGCTTACACCTTCTGTGTGGAGCTGAAGGGGACCCAGTGGTTCCTGCAGAAGGGGAAGATGATCGCCTACTACGGCTCGATCGACTTCAACGGCGTCGGGCACGGGCGATTGGACCGTCTTGTCCGTACGTCGTTCCATTCGCCACTGCACGCCGCGGACTGGGTCGTGGCGGAGGGCTCGGGCAAGATGCTCCTCGCCGACCGGGCCTTCGACGTGAATTCCTACGATCTGGAAGACGGCAACCTGACCATTCGCTCGGGCAACCTGCTCGCTTTTCAGCCAACTCTCGCGCTGAAGCAGTCGATCGTGCCGGGCTTTCTCACGCTGATCGGAACCGGAAAGTTCGTGGCCGCATCTAACGGTCCGGTGGTGTTCATGGAGCCGCCGATCCGGGTGGACCCGCAAGCGCTTGTCGGCTGGGCCGACTGCCCCTCGCCGTGCCACCACTACGACCACGGCTACATGACGGGCGTAATGGGCGGTCTACGTGCGATGACAGGCCTCGGCGGGGCCTCCGGGGAGGAGCATCAGTTCGAGTTCGTGGGAGCCGGTACGGTCCTGCTCCAGTCGACCGAGAACCTGATGGCCGAGCAGGCCACGGGGACGGTCCCGCACCAGGCCGGCGTACCCGGTGGTGGCGGGGTGACCGGAGGGCACGGACCGCAAGCCGGCGCACCGCGCCTTCCCGGACAGCTGGGGGACCTCCAGCGTCGCTTCGGGCTGTGAGCGGTAGTCTGCGGAGTGTGACGTCGAACGCGTGCGCACTGTCACACCACCCTCAGTAGTTCACATTTCAACCTCTTAGGTAGACTTCATTCATGGAGACCGAGACGGCCACGCGCTGGCTGACCGATGCGGAGCAGTGTGCCTGGCGCACCCACCTGGAGGTCAACAGGCTGTTGACGTACCAGCTCGAAAAGGACCTGCAGCCGTTCGGCCTGACGATGAACGACTACGAGATCCTGGTGAACCTTTCCGAGTCGGACGATTTGCGGATGCGGATGAGCGATCTCGCCTCCGCCACCATGCAGTCCAAGAGCCGCCTCTCGCACCAGATCACCCGCATGGAGAACGCCGACCTGGTGCGGCGCGAGAACTGCGAGTCCGACCGCCGCGGGCTGTACGCGGTGCTCACCGACCACGGCATGGAGACGATGCAGAAGGTCGCGCCCCACCATGTCTCGTCCGTACGGCGGCATTTCATCGACCTGTTGCCCTCCGATTCCCTCACCGAACTCGACAAGGCCCTGAAGCCGATCGCGGACCATCTGCGCGGGCAGCGCGGCCGGCCCTGACAGCGAAGTCCTAGGCGAGCGGCAGGCGGAGTTCGAACAGGGCTCCGCCTGCCGGCGCGTCATGGACCGTGAGGGTGCCGCCGTGCCGGGCCGCGACGTCGCGCGCGATGGCGAGACCGAGACCGGCGCCGCCCTCGTCCCGGCTGCGGGCGTCGTCCAGCCGTACGAACCGCTCGAAGACCCGCTCCCGGTCCGCCCCGGGTACGCCGTCCCCGTCGTCCGCGACCTGGACGACCGCCCGGTCCCCGTCCCGCCGTACGGCCACGGTGACCGCCGAGTGTGCGTGCCGCTGGGCGTTGTCCAGCAGATTGGCCAGCACCCGCCCCAGCTGCCCGCGCGATCCGGCCACTTCGAGCGAGTCCGCGTCGACCGACACGCCCTTGCGGCCCGCGGCCTGCTCACGCGCCAGCTCGGCGAGGTCGACCCGCGTGCCGGTGGGCCGCTCCCCCGCGTCCAGCCGGGCGAGCAGCAGCAGATCGGCGGCGAGCCTTTGCAGCCGTACGGTGTCCTCGACCGCGCCGTCCAGGTCCAGCAACTCCGGATGCGCCGCCGCCACCTCCAGCTGGGTGCGCAGGGAGGCGATCGGGCTGCGCAGCTCGTGCGAGGCGTCGGCGACGAAACGCCGCTGGCGGTCCACCGAGGTCTCCAGGGCGGCCAGCGTCTCGTTGGTGGTGCGGGCCAGGCGGGCGACCTCGTCGTGGGTGCCCGGTTCGGGGACCCGCCGGGAGAGGTCCTCGGAGGCGGTGATCTCGGCCATCTCGCTGCGGATCCCCTCCACGGGGCGCAGCGCGCGCCCGGTGACCAGCCAGGTCACCCCGGCGACGACGCCGAGCAGCAGGGGGAAGCCGATCAGCATCACGGTCTGCGCGGTGCTCACGGCGTTCTGCTCGGCGGCCAGCGGACCGCCCGCGTACACGGTGTACGTGCCCTGGCCGGGGACCTCGACCTGCACCTTGGCGAACCGGTAGTCCGCCTCGTCGCCGTCGATGGTCGCCGAGCCGTCCGTGAGGGACGACTCCTCGGCGATCTCGCCCGGCTGGAGCGTGGCCCCGGCGGAGTCGTCGTCACCCGCGTCGTCACCCGATTCGTCACCGGAGTCGTCGGAGTCGTCGGAGTCGTCGTCGCCCGAGCCGGTGCCCGGCTCGGGGGTGGGCGGCGGCTGCTTCTGCGGCCGGACGGCGTTCGTGCCCGTTCCGCTGATGCGCTCCAGCTTCTCGCTGGCCGCGACCAGCGTGCCGTCCTCGGCGACGACCTGGACGGGACGGTCGTCGTCGTCCAGGGACAGCTGGTCGGCACGCTTGCCGCCGGCCAGGTCGGCCGCGACCGTCCGGGCGGAGCGCTCCGCCTCGGTACCGGCCTGCTCGGTCAGGTTGGAGTAGAGGGACAGCAGGACGGCGGCCCCCGCGGCGACCAGGGCCACGGCGACGACCAGTGTGGCACCGAGCGTGGCCCGGGCCCGGACGGAACCGAACAGCCGGCTCATCTCGGCCCCTCCAGCCGGTAGCCGGCGCCCCGCACCGTACGGATCAGCCCCGCACCGAGCTTGCGGCGCAGCGCGCTGACGTACACCTCGACGATGTTCGGATCGCCCTCGTACGCGAAGTCCCAGACGTGCTCCAGGATCTCCGTCTTGGACACCACCTCGCCGGCCCGCACCGCGAGCTGCTCCAGCACGGAGAACTCCTTCGCGGTCAGGGCGATCTCGTCGTCGTCACGGGTGACCCGGCGGGCGGCGGTGTCGACGCGCAGGGGGCCGACCGCTAGGACCGGCGAGGCGCCGTGCTGGCCGCGGCGGCGCAGCAGGGCGCGGACGCGGGCGACCAAAACGACGTAGGAGAACGGCTTGGTCAGGTAGTCGTCGGCGCCCGTGTCCAGGCCCTCCGCCTCGTCGTACTCGCCGTCCTTCGCGGTGAGCATCAGGATCGGCACGTCGTTGCCGGCGGCGCGCAGGGTGGAGCAGACGCGGTAGCCGTTCATGCCGGGCAGCATGATGTCGAGGACGAGCAGGTCGTAGGGCGACTCCGTCGCCCGGTGCAGGCCCTCCAGGCCGTCGTGGACGACGTCCACGGCGTAGCCCTCCGCCGTCAGGCCCTTGGCGAGGGACAGCGCAAGGCGTTTCTCGTCCTCCACGATCAGCAGCCGCATGCCCCAAGGGTCGCAAACCCAACCTGAAGTGATCTTCAGGCGGCTTCAGCGTGGCTTCAGGCGTCGGACGGCAGCGTGGTGGACGTCGTAACGACACCCGAACTCGGGGAGGAAACCCATGAAGCGCAACATCGCCATCGCCGCAGTGGTCGCGACCGCCGTGATCGGCGGCGGCACGACCCTGGCTTTCGCGGGCAGCGGCGGCGACTCGCCGGCCACGCCGACCGCGTCCGCGTCCACCGACGCGGTGGGCGCCGATCAGCGGGACGACCAGGGGGACGACGACCGGGACGACGACGGCACCGCCGTCCGCGGCGCGCAGGTGACGGCCGCGGAGGCCGTCGAGGCGGCGCTGAAGGCGCGGCCGGGGACCGCGGTCTCGGCGGACCTCGACGACGACAGCGACGACGGCGACGACCGGCGGGGCTGGGAGGTCGAGGTGCTCGGCCAGGGCACGACCTCGTACACGGTGCACGTGGACCCGGCGTCGGGGAGGGTGCTCGGCACGTCGACCGACCGGGACGACGACGGTGACGACGACCGGGACGACCGGGCCGCGCTGAAGGGCGCCCGGGTCACCGCGCTGGAGGCGGCGAACGCCGCGTCGGCGAAGGGGTTCGTCACCTCGGTGGACCTCGATGACGACGACCGGGTGAACTCGTGGGACGTCGAGACCGGCGGCACGGACGGCAAGGAGGGCCAATGGAACGTCGACCTGAAGTCGGGCCAGGTCACCGCGGACCGTGACGACGACCGGGACGACGACCAGGGCGACGACCGTGGTGACCGGGACGACGATCACGCGGACGACCGGGACGACAGTCGTGCGGACGACCGTTCCGACGACCAGAACGACGACCGTGGTGACCGGGACGACGACCGTGGTGACGACCGGGACCACAGCCGTGCGGACGACCAGGACGACCGTTCCGACGACCACGGCAAGGACAACGGCAAGGACAACGACGACGACCAGGGTGACGACCGCGGCGAGGACTGACCGCGCTCAGAGCCGGGCTCCCCGGACCCCGCCTCCGGCCTGAACGGCCCTGACCCCTCGAGCGCCGGTACGAGCTGCGACCCGTACCGGCGTTGCGTCATGCCCCGTCCGTGACCCCCGCCACCAGCTCGTCCGCCGCGCGGTACGGGTCCAGCTCGCCGGCCACTATCCGCTCCGCCAGCGCGCTCAGGCGGCGGTCGCCGTGGAGGTCCGCGATGCGTTCCCGCAGTGCCGTGACCGCGATGGTCTCGACCTCGCGGGAGGCCCGGGACCGCCGGCGCTCCGTCAGCACGCCCCGTTCCTCCATCCAGGCGCGGTGCTTCTCCAGCGCCTCCACGACCTCGTCGACGCCCTCGGCGCGCGCGGCGACCGTCTTGACGATCGGCGGGCGCCAGTCGCCGGGGGCGCGGGACTCGCCGAGGCCGAGCATGTGGTTCAGTTCGCGGGCCGTGGCGTCGGCGCCGTCGCGGTCCGCCTTGTTGACGACGTAGACGTCGCCGATCTCCAGGATTCCGGCCTTGGCCGCCTGGATGCCGTCGCCCATACCGGGGGCGAGGAGGACGACCGAGGTGTCGGCCTGGGAGGCGATCTCCACCTCCGACTGGCCGACGCCCACCGTCTCGACGAGGATCACGTCGCAGCCCGCCGCGTCCAGCACGCGGATCGCCTGCGGCGCGGCCCAGGCCAGGCCGCCGAGGTGGCCCCGGGTGGCCATGGAGCGGATGTAGACGCCGGGGTCGGAGGCGTGGTCCGACATCCGGACCCGGTCACCGAGCAGGGCTCCGCCGGAGAACGGGGACGACGGGTCGACGGCCAGGACGCCGACCCGCCTGCCCTGCTTGCGGTACGCCGTCACCAGCGCCGAGGTCGTGGTGGACTTCCCGACGCCCGGGGAGCCGGTGAGGCCGACCACGTACGCCCCGCCGGTCAGGGGGGCCAGCGTCGCCATGACCTCCCTGAGCTGCGGGGACGCCCCCTCCACCAGCGAGATCAACCGGGCCACGGCACGCGGCCGGCCCTCCCTCGCCTGGGCCACCAGCGTGGAGACGTCCTGCATCACAGCTCCGTTCACATCACCGACACGACAGACTGACGACTGCTCAGTGCTTCGGTACCCGCACGATCAGCGCGTCACCCTGACCGCCACCACCGCACAGCGCCGCCGCGCCGACGCCGCCACCACGCCGCTTCAGCTCCAGCGCCAGGTGGAGTACGAGACGGGCCCCGGACATCCCGATCGGGTGACCCAGGGCAATGGCGCCGCCGTTGACGTTCACCCTTTCGCTGGACACCCCGAGGTCCTTCATTGACTGCACGGCGACAGCGGCGAAGGCCTCGTTGATCTCGATCAGGTCGAGGTCCGAGACCTCCAGGCCCTCCTTCTTCAGGGCGTGCCCGATGGCGTTGGACGGCTGGGACTGGAGGGAGTTGTCGGGGCCCGCGACGTTGCCGTGCGCGCCGATCTCCGCGATCCACTCCAGGCCGAGCTCCTCGGCCTTCGCCTTGCTCATCACCACGACCGCGGCCGCGCCGTCGGAGATCTGCGAGGACGAGCCCGCGGTGATCGTGCCGTCCTTGGCGAACGCCGGGCGCAGCTTGCCCAGCGACTCGGCCGTGGTGTCGCCGCGGATGCCCTCGTCCTTGCTGAAGACGACCGGCTCGCCCTTGCGCTGCGGGATCTCGACCGGGGTGATCTCGGCCTCGAAGATGCCGTTCTTCTGCGCGGCGGCGGCGCGCTGGTGGGACAGCGCGGCGATCTCGTCCTGCTCCGGGCGGGCGATGCCGAGCCGGGTGTTGTGCTTCTCCGTGGACTCGCCCATGGCGATGTTCTCGAAGGCGTCGGTCAGGCCGTCGTGGGCCATCGCGTCGAGCATCTCGACCGCGCCGTACTTGAAGCCCTCGCGGGACTTCGACAGCAGGTGCGGGGCGTTCGTCATGGACTCCTGGCCACCCGCCACGACCACGTCGAACTCGCCGGCGCGGATCAGCTGGTCGGCGAGGGCGATGGCGTCGAGGCCGGAGAGGCACACCTTGTTGATGGTCAGTGCCGGGACGCTCATCGGGATCCCGGCCTTGACCGCGGCCTGGCGCGCCGGGATCTGCCCGGCCCCGGCCTGGAGCACCTGGCCCATGATCACGTACTGCACCTGGTCGCCGCCGATCCCCGCGCGGTCGAGGGCGGCCTTGATCGCGAAGCCGCCGAGGTCGGCTCCGGAGAAGGACTTCAGCGAACCGAGCAGCCGTCCCATCGGGGTGCGGGCACCCGCGACGATGACGGAAGTCGAGCCGTTCTTTGCAGAAGACATGAGCTGCGATCCCCTTCCGGCCTGCACTGGCCGAGGAGTGAACGAGGGTTTACTTCGAATGTACTGAGCGGTACTCCACCCCGTCATCGGGCTGTCGGTGTGATCGCGCGCACGTTGCGTAACCACCTCCGGAGCGCTGCACTGAATCCATGCTGACGCGAATCGACCACATCGGGATCGCCTGTCACGACCTCGACGCGACTGTCGAGTTCTACCGGGCCACGTACGGCTTCGAGGTTTTCCACTCCGAGGTCAACGAGGAGCAGGGCGTACGCGAGGCCATGCTCAAGATCAACGATACGTCCGACGGCGGATCCTCGTACCTGCAGCTCCTGGAGCCGACCCGGGAGGACTCCACGGTGGCCAAGTGGCTCGCCAAGAACGGCGAGGGTGTGCACCACATCGCCTTCGGTACGGCGGACGTCGACGGGGACGCGGCCGCGATCAAGGACAAGGGCGTACGCGTTCTGTACGAGGAGCCCCGGCGCGGCTCCATGGGGTCACGGATCACCTTCCTGCACCCCAAGGATTGTCACGGCGTACTGACAGAACTGGTCACTTCGGCGCCTGTTGAGTCACCTGAGCACTGATGCTCGTACATATGGGCCGGTAGGGTTGGGGGCGGTCGTCGCTTCCACACGGGCGATCGCATTCCGGGGTCCGGGTTTCGGGGGACGAGCGTCGGGGCAGCAGCCCATGCTCCGTCGTTGATCTGACACCATTCCCCGGGGGCCCCGTTCGGCGGATGGACGGAGCTCGTTTGGAGAGACTTGCGACCAGGGGACGGATGGGACCGCGCAGTGCGGGGCTACGAGAGCCAGGAGCGAGAGCCGGCGGCTGACGTCGACCACCTCACTCGGTTCGAAGCCGAGATGAAACGGCTGAGGACCGAGCGGGAAAAGGCCATCCAGCACGCCGAGGACCTCGGCTACCAGGTCGAGGTGCTGCGCGCCAAGCTGCACGAGGCGCGGCGCACGCTCATGACCCGGCCTGCCTATGACAGCGCCGACATCGGCTATCAGGCCGAACAGTTGCTGCGTAACGCCCAGATGCAGGCGGACCAGATCCGGGCGGACGCCGACCGTGAGCTGAGCCAGGCACGGGCGCAGACCCAGCGGATCCTGCAGGAGCACGCCGAGCAGGCGGCCCGGCTCCAGGCCGAGCTGCACGCGGAGGCCGTGTCCCGCCGGCAGCAGCTCGACCAGGAGCTCGCCGAGCGCCGGCAGACCGTCGAGTCGCACGTCAACGAGAACGTGGCCTGGGCCGAGCAGCTGCGGGCCCGCACCGAGCAGCAGGCCCGCCGCCTCCTGGAGGAGT
The DNA here is from genome assembly GCF_040686175.1 of Streptomyces sp. NPDC086077. Taxonomy (NCBI): domain Bacteria; kingdom Bacillati; phylum Actinomycetota; class Actinomycetes; order Kitasatosporales; family Streptomycetaceae; genus Streptomyces; species Streptomyces sp. NPDC086077. The sequence goes on from NZ_JBFBJT010000071.1 coordinate 15,904, forward strand.
CCCGCACCGAGGCCGAGCAGGCCATGGCGGCCGCGCGGGCGGAGGCCGAGCGGCTGACCGCCGAGGCCCGCCAGCGTCTGCAGAGCGAGGCCGAGAGCGCCCGCGCGGAGGCCGAGCAGCTGCTGCGCCGGGCCCGTACGGACGCCGAGCGGCTGCTGAACGCCGCCTCCACGCAGGCCCAGGAGGCCACCGACCACGCCGAGCAGCTGCGGACCTCGACCGTCTCCGAGTCGGACGCCGCCCGCCGCCAGGCCGGCGAGCTGAGCCGGGCCGCCGAGCAGCGGATGGCCGAGGCCGAGGAGGCGCTGCGCAAGGCGCAGTCCGAGGCGGAGAAGCTCGTCACCGAGGCCAAGGAGGCCGCGGCCAAGGCCCTCTCCGGCGCCGAGGCGGCGAACGAGACCCGCACGCGCACCGCCAAGGAGCAGGTCGCCCGGCTCGTCAGCGAGGCCACGAAGGAGGCCGAGGCCACCAAGGCCGAGGCCGAGCAGGTCGTCGCGGACGCCCGCGCCGAGGCCGAGAAGATCGTCGCGGAGGCCGGCGAGAAGGCCCGTTCGGCCACCGCCGAGGAGACCGCGAGCCAGCTGTCCAAGGCGGCCAGGACCGCCGAGGACGTGCTCAACAAGGCGTCGGAGGACGCCAAGAAGACCACCAAGGCGGCCACCGAGGAGGCCGAGCGGATCCGCCGCGAGGCGGAGACCGAGGCCGACCGGCTGCGCGCCGAGGCGCACGACATCGCCGAGCAGCTCAAGGGCGCGGCGAAGGACGACACCAAGGAGTACCGCGCCAAGACCGTCGAACTCCAGGAGGAGGCACGGCGGCTGCGCGGCGAGGCCGAACAGCTGCGCGCCGAGGCGGTCGACGAGGGCGAGAAGATCCGCGCGGAGGCCCGTAGGCAGGCCGTGGCGCAGATCGAGGAGGCGGCCAGGACCGCCGAGGAACTGCTCGCCAAGGCCAAGGCCGACGCCGACGAGCAGCGGCAGAGCGCGACCACGGACAGCGAGAAGGTCCGCACCGAGGCGATCGAGCGCGCCACCACGCTGCGCCGGCAGGCCGAGGAGACGCTGGAGCGCACCCGCAAGGAGGCCGAGCGGCACCGCGCGGAGGTCCTGGAGCAGTCCGAGGGCATCCGCAACGACGCCGAGCGGGCCGCACGGGAGCTGCGCGAGGAGACCGAGCGGGCCGTCGAGTCCCGCCACGCGGAGGCCGCCGACGAGCTGACGCGGCTGCACACCGAGGCGGAGACCCGGCTCGCCGCCGCCGAGCAGGCGCTGACCGACGCCCGCGAGGAGGCCGAGCGGATCCGCCGGGAGGCCGCCGAGGAGACCGAGCGGCAGCGCGCGGAGTCGGCGGAGCGGATCCGCGCGCTCCAGGCGCAGGCCGAGGCGGAGGCCGAACGGCTGCGCGACGAGGCCGCGTCCGACGCGTCCGCCTCGCGGGCGGAGGGCGAGTCCATCGCCGTACGTCTGCGGTCGGAGGCCGCGGCGGAGGCCGAGCGGCTGAAGTCGGAGGCGCAGGACACCGCCGACCGGGTACGGGCCGAGGCGCAGGCCGCGGCCGAGCGGCTGGCGCAGGAGGCGTCCGAGACGCTGGCCGCCGCGCAGGAGGAGGCCGCCCGGCGCCGCCGCGAGGCCGAGGAACTCCTCGGCTCGGCCCGCCAGGAGGCCGACCAGGAGCGCGAGCGGGCCCGCGAGCAGAGCGAGGAGCTGCTGGCCTCGGCGCGCAAGCGCGTGGAGGAGGCGCAGGCCGAGGCCGTGCGCCTGGTGGAGGAGGCCGACCGGCGCGCCACCGAGATGGTGTCCGCGGCCGAGCTCCATGCCCAGCAGGTACGCGACTCCGTCACCGGGCTGCACGAGCAGGCGCAGGAGGAGATCTCCGGGCTGCGCAACGCCGCCGAGCACGCGGCGGACCGCACCCGCCGGGAGGCGCAGGAGGAGGCGGACCGGGTCCGCGCCGACGCGTACGCCGAGCGGGAGCGGGCCACCGAGGACGCGGGCCGGCTTCGGCGGGAGGCGAGCGAGGAGTCGGAGGCCGCCAAGGCGCTGGCCGAGCGCACCATGTCGGAGGCGATCGCCGAGTCGGAGCGGCTGCGCGCCGAAGCGGCCGAGCACGCCCAGCGGGTGCGCACCGAGGCGTCGGACGCGATCGCCGAGGCCGACCAGGCGGCGGCGCGTACGCGTGCGGACGCCCGCGAGGACGCCAACCGGATCCGGTCGGACGCGGCGACGCAGGCGGACACCCTCATCACCGAGGCGCGCCACGAGGCGGAGCGGCTCCAGTCGGAGACCGTCGCCGAGGCCGAGCGGGTGCGCGGCGAGGCGGTCGCGAAGGCCGAGAGGCTGATCGGGAACGCGAGCGGCGAGGCGGAGCGGCTGCGTGCCGAGGCCGCGGAGACGGTCGGGTCGGCGCAGCAGCACGCCGAGCGGATCCGCACCGAGGCCCAGCGGGTCAGGGCGGAGGCCGCCCAGGAGGCCGACCGGGTCACCACGGCCGCGCGCGAGGAGGCCGAGCGGACCCTGGACGAGGCGCGCAAGGACGCCAACAAGCGGCGTTCGGAGGCGGCCGAGCAGGTCGACACGCTCATCACGGAGACCACGTCCGAGGCCGACAAGCTGCTCACCGAGGCGCAGCAGCAGGCGCAGAAGACGACCGCGGACGCCGAGGCGCAGGCCGACTCCATGGTGGGCGCGGCCCGCAAGGAGGCCGACCGGCTGGTGTCCGAGGCGACGGTCGAGGGCAACGGACGGGTGGAGAAGGCCCGTACGGACGCGGACGAACTGCTCGTCGGCGCGCGCCGGGACGCGACCGCCATAAGGGAGCGGGCCGAGGAGCTGCGGGCGCGGATCACCGCGGAGATCGAGGAGTTGCACGAGCGGGCCCGCCGGGAGGCCGCGGAGACCATGAAGTCGACCGGCGACCGCTGTGACGCGCTCATCAAGGCCGCCGAGGAGCAGCTCGCCAAGGCACAGGCGAAGGCCAAGGAGCTGGTGTCGGAGGCCAATTCCGAGGCCGGCAAGGTGCGCATCGCCGCCGTCAAGAAGGCGGAGGGCCTGCTGAAGGAGGCCGAGCAGAAGAAGGCGGCGCTGGTCAAGGAGGCCGAGGAGCTCAAGGCGGAGGCCGTCCAGGAGGCCCGGCGCACCGTCGAGGAGGGCAAGCGCGAACTGGAGGTCCTGGTGCGCCGGCGCGAGGACATCAACGCCGAGATCTCGCGGGTGCAGGACGTGCTGGAGGCGCTGGAGTCCTTTGAGACTCCGTCAGCCGGCAAGGACGGCACGGTCAAGGCCGGCGCGACGGTCGGCGCCCCTCGATCGGGTGGGAAGTCTTCGGAGGGCTAGCCCTCGGGGTGCGATTCCGGTGCGTTCCGGGTGCTTTGACCAAGTCTTCGACTTGACCTTTGGCAAGCAGTCCTGGGGTTAGCCACTCAAAAGGGGTGTCATTCTCCAGATCAAACACGCATCCGCTCGATGACACACCGCTTCGGCCCCTAGGATTCCACCTATCACCTCACCGGTCTCATTCGACAGGAACCCCATGAGCGACACTTCCCCCTACGGCTTCGAGCTTGTGCGGCGTGGGTACGACCGCGCTCAGGTGGACGAACGCATCTCGAAGCTCGTCTCCGACCGTGACAGCGCTCTGGCCCGTATCACCGCTCTCGAGAAGCGCATCGAGGAGCTCCACCTCGAGACGCAGAACGCCCAGGCTCTGGTCACCGACGCCGAGCCGTCCTACGCCGGTCTCGGCGCACGTGTCGAGAAGATCCTCCGCCTCGCCGAGGAAGAGGCCAAGGACCTGCGCGAGGAGGCCCGGCGCGCGGCCGAGCAGCACCGCGAACTCGCCGAGTCGGCCGCCCAGCAGGTGCGCAACGACGCGGAGTCCTTCGCGGCCGAGCGCAAGGCCAAGGCCGAGGACGAGGGCGTCCGGATCGTCGAGAAGGCCAAGAGCGACGCCTCCCAGCTGCGCTCCGAGGCGCAGAAGGACGCGCAGTCCAAGCGCGAGGAGGCGGACGCGCTCTTCGAGGAGACCCGCGCCAAGGCCGCGCAGGCCGCCGCCGACTTCGAGACGAACCTCGCCAAGCGCCGCGAGCAGTCCGAGCGCGACCTGGCATCCCGTCAGGCCAAGGCCGAGAAGCGCCTGGCCGAGATCGAGCACCGCGCCGAGCAGCTGCGCCTGGAGGCCGAGAAGTTGCGCACCGACGCCGAGCGCCGGGCCCGCCAGACGGTGGAGACCGCCCAGCGCCAGGCCGAGGACATCGTGGCCGACGCCAACGCCAAGGCTGACCGTATCCGTTCGGAATCCGAGCGCGAGCTGGCCGCCCTCACCAACCGTCGCGACTCGATCAACGCCCAGCTGACGAACGTGCGCGAGATGCTCGCCACGCTCACCGGTGCCGCGGTGGCCGCGGCCGGTTCACCGGCCGATGAGGAGCCGATCTCCCGCGGGGTGCCCGCGCAGCAGTCCCGGTAACCAGCCGGCGTACAGCTGCTGAACACCTGCGGAGCCCTCTGCCACCCAGGTGGCAGAGGGCTTTGTGCCGTTTCAGCGTGGCCGCGTGATCGAGCCGGCGGACCTGACCAAGCGGTACGGCGAGAAAGTGGCGTGGCCAACGGCATTCCCGCCCGGCGGGTGCACGAGGTCCTCGACACCGTCGGCCTCACCGCGGTCGCGAGGAAGAAGGCCAAGGGCTTCTCCCTGAGTATGGGTCAGCGGCTCGGCATCGCGGGCGCGCTGCTCGGCGATCCGCGGATCCTGATGTTCGAAGAGCCGGTCAACGGGCTCGACCCCGAGGGCATCCACTGGATCCGCACGCTGATGAAGACGCTGGCCGCCCAGGGCCGTACGGTCTTCGTCTCGTCCCACCTGATGAGCGAGACGGCGCTGACGGCCGATCACCTCGTCGTCATCGGCCAGGGCCTGCTGCGGCATGATCCGCACCTCGCTGGCCGCCGTGCCGCAGCGCGCCACCTTCCTGTTCAGCAAGAAGGAGCTCGGCCGGTACCTGCCCGACCAGGCCGGCAGCAAGATCATGCAGGTGGTGACCCCGGTGGGGGACGACAGCACCTACGGCCCCTGGGGCGGGCCGGGCATCATGGCGCTGTGGGTGGTGGCGGCGCTGACCGGGGGTTAGGTGCTGCTGAAGCGGCGGGACGCGTAGCGCCCCCAAGGGTTGGCCCTGTTTTTTACCTGCTCTTGGAGGGAACCGTCAGCGCCTCGGTATCCTCCTAACCCTTACGGGGGCGTGTGCCCCGCTGTCCTGAACCATTCGATGGGTGCGGAGCATGATCGAGGCAGACGGCCTGACCAAGCGGTACGGCGACAAGACCGCGGTGTACAACCTCTCCTTCCAGGTGCGGCCCGGGGCCGTCACCGGCTTCCTCGGGCCGAACGGCTCCGGCAAGTCGACGACGATGCGGATGATCCTCGGGCTGGACAATCCGACGGCGGGCAGGGTGACCATCGGCGGCTTCCCCTACCGCAAGCTGCCGAACGCGCCCCGGCAGGTCGGTGCCCTGCTGGACGCCAAGGCGGTGCACGGCGGCCGCTCGGCCCGCAACCACCTGCTGTCCCTGGCCCAGCTGTCCGGCATCCCGGCCCGGCGCGTCGACGAGGTGCTCGGCGTGGTGGGCCTGCAGGACGTCGCCCGGCGGCGCTCCAAGGGCTTCTCCCTCGGAATGGGCCAGCGGCTCGGCATCGCCGCCGCGCTGCTCGGCGACCCGCAGGTGCTGCTCTTCGACGAGCCGGTCAACGGCCTCGACCCGGAGGGCATCCTCTGGGTGCGGAACCTGATGAAGGCGCTCGCGGCGGAGGGCCGCACCGTCTTCGTCTCCTCGCACCTGATGAGCGAGATGGCGCTGACCGCCGACCACCTGATCGTCATCGGGCGCGGCCAGCTGCTCGCCGACATGAGCGTGCGGGACTTCATCGCGGCCAACTCCGCGGGCTTCGCGCGGGTACGAACGCCCGACACCGAGCCGCAGCTGCGCGAGAAGCTGGCCTCGGCGCTGGCCGAGGCGGGCGCCCACGTGCTGCCCGAGCAGGACGGCGCGCTGCGGGTGACCGGGCTGCCGCTGCCGCGCATCAGCGACATCGCGCACGACACGGACGTACGGCTGTGGGAGCTGTCGCCGCACCAGGCCTCGCTGGAGGAGGCGTACATGCGGATGACCCAGGCCGTCGTCGACTACCGCTCGACCGTCGACCAGAAGGCGGGCCTTCAGCAGCAGCTGCCGCCGGGCGCGCAGCCGCCGATGCCGGTGCCGGTGCCGGGACAGGGCCAGCCGGGCTGGTACGCCCCGCCGCCGCCCCAGCAGGGCGGGCAGCCGTTCGCGATGCCGCAGGGCCAGCCCGGGGCGGTGCCTCCGGGGCCGTACGGCGCTCCCTCCGGGCCGGGAGCGCCCGCGCCGGGCCACCCGAACCCGTACGCGCAGCAGGCTCCGCAGGCGGCCGCACAGCCGGTCCCGCAGCCGCCCGCCGCCCAGCCCGCGCCCCAGGCGCAGCCTCCGGCCGCTCCGCCCGCCGCCCAGCCCCCCGCCTCCTCCCCCGCCGCCCCCTCCCACGAGACCACGCCCGAGGACGCCCGATGAGCACGCCCCAGCCCCCCATGCCGCAGGCCGCGCCCGGCGCGCCGTACGCCGGTTACACCTCGCCGATCCCCGTCGTCCGCACGCATCTCGGGCACGCGCTCGCCTCGGAGTGGACGAAGATCAAGTCGGTGCGTTCCACGATGTGGACGCTGGGCGTGTTCATCCTGCTGGTCGTCGGCATCGGCCTGTCCGCCGGAGCGCTGGTCGCGGCGAACACCTCCTCGGAGTCGGAGCTCGGCGGTGAGTCCGCCCTGTCCCTCGGCTTCTTCGGGCTGCTGCTCGGCAGCATGTGCATCATCACGCTGGGCGTGCTCACCACGGCCTCCGAGTACGGCACCGGGATGATCCGGACGACGATGACCGCCTGCCCGCCGCGCGGCCGGGTGCTCACGGCGAAGGCGATCGTGTTCTTCTCGCTCGCGTTCGTGGTGACCCTCGTCGCCTCCGGCTTCGTCGCCTTCGTCCAGGTCGGCATGGTGAGCGCGGCCCGGGAGCCCTCGGGCGCGGAGTGGCTGAAGGGAACGGTCGGCGTCTCGCTCTACATCGCGCTGCTCGGGCTGCTCTCGCTCGTCGTCGGCTCGATCGTCCGGCACTCGGCGGGCGCCATCACGATCATGATCGCGGCGGTGCTGGCCCCGCTGGTCATCGCGATGTTCATGTTCGCGTCCTCGCTGGAGGACGTGCGCCAGGCCCTGTTCGAGTACTCGATCCCGAACCAGCTGAGCATCTTCTACGCCAACTCGCTGTCCGAGTCCGGCCCGTCCGGCTGGGACCCCCTGTGGATCATGCTCGGCGTGACGGCCGCCGCGTTCGCCGGCGCCTACGCCCTGCTGGAGAAGCGGGACGTGTAGAAGGGCGTGCCGTACGCCACACGGAACAGGACGACACCTGGAACACAGGACCGAGTCCGCTAGAACTTCGGCGCGTTACGGGACCGCCGCACCCGCGTGGTGCGGCGGTCCCGCGCGTTCCAGCACGCCTTGTGCCAGTGCCGGCGGTCGTCGACGCCCGCGTGCTCCGGCCAGGCCACCACGTGCGGCACGGCGGACGGAATCAGCTGGTCGCAGCCCGGGCAGCGGTACGTCTTGCCCTCGGAACTGGCCCCGGCCACATGGCGCACGCTCCAGCACTCGCCCTGCCAGTCCTCAGAGGTCTGCCAGCCTCCGTAGCGGCCCCGGCCGTCGTCCTCGGCGCTCCGGCCGGACGAGCCGGCGGCCTTGGGACCGTTCGGACGGTTGCGACGCGGGGACACAGGACACCTCACGGAGCTATACAGGAACCGGGTCCTGTCCAGCCTACGCGGCCCGGAGACGGGTACGCGGAAAGCGGCGAACCTGACAAGTCCCCCACTGCGACCGTCCATTCTGCTGACAATCCGGAAATCTCTTCGCCAGGCCGTGTCCTCGGCACGTGTCAGACGGTTATGCCGGGTGGGGGAGCTCCGTGTCGGAGCCAAGGAAGCAGGAAGAACGATGCGCGTAGGAACATTCGTGTTGGCGGCCCAGTTCCCGGGTCAGGGCCAGGGGGAGGCGCTGCACCGCGCGGTCCGCTCCGCGGAGATCACCGAAGAGGCGGGACTCGACTCGGTCTGGCTGGCCGAGCACCACTTCGTGCCCTACGGCACCTGCCCGTCGGCGATCACGCTGGCCGCCCTGGTGCTGGGCCGCACGAACCATATCCGCGTCGGTACGGCGGTCAGTGTGCTGCCAACCACACACCCGGTCGCCCTCGGGGAACAGGCCGCGCTGCTGCACGTGACGAGCGGCGGCCGCCTCACGCTGGGCGTCGGGCGCGGGGGCCCGTGGGTGGACCTGGAGGTCTTCGGCGCCGGTCTGGAGGCGTACGAGAAGGAGTATCCGGAATCACTCGATCTGCTCATGCGGTGGCTGCGCGATCCGGCGGTGGAGGGGCCCGGCGGGCGCTTCGCCTTCCGTGAAGTCCCGGTCGTACCACGGCCGTCGGAGTGCCTGACGGAGACCGACGGCCCGGAGGTGCTCGTCGCGTGCACCTCCCCGGCGAGTGTGCGGATGGCCGCGGAGCGCGGGCTGCCGATGCTGCTCGGCATGCACGTCGGCGACGAGGAAAAGGCCGAGATGGTCGCCCTGTGGCGGCAGCACGCGCGCGCGGTGGGACGTCCGGCGGACGAGATCCGCGCCGCCGCCCATGTGTCGGCCGGCGTCTGCCAGATCGCGGACCGGCGCACCGACGCCGCGGAGACACTGCTGAAGGCGATGCCGGGATGGCTCAAACAGGGTCTCGACGCCCATGTCACGGTGGACGGCAGGGAGCGCCGGATGCGTGATCCGCTGGCGTACACCGAACTCCTCTGCGGCCTGCACCCGGTGGGCACCCCCCGGCTGTGCGCCGACCGGCTGGCGGCGACCAGCGAGCGCACGGGCGTCTCACGCTTCGCCCTGCTCGTGGAGGGCTCCGGGGACCTGGCGGCCACGGAGGAGAACGTACGGCGGCTGGGCGCCGAGGTGCTGCCTCAGCTGACGTGAACGCCCCCGCAGCGCGGGAGGCCTGCCGCTCCGGTACAGATCGCACCTCCCGCGTACGGAGCGGCAAGCAAGCCGTTCACCGCCTCAGCAGTCCCGGAGCTCCGGGGACTGGTTCAGCAGCTGGCCACGGATCGACGTGAAGCGGGCCAGCCTCTCGTCCGCCGAGGGGTCCAGCGGGAACACCGCCACCCGGTGGCAGTTCTGGAAGGCCAGCCGCACACCGAAGTGCCGCTGGAGCGCACCGCGGATGGCGTCACTCGCGAGCGCACGCAGCAGCTGACCGCGTGCCTGCTCGTCCGGCGGGGGCGTCTGGTTGTCGGCGAACTCTCCGCCGTCCACCTTCAGCTGGACCGCCAGGGAGCTGATCATCTCCCATGCGTAGGGCAGGGAGGTCCGGACGCAGTCGACGAATTCAGCTTCGTCGACCTCGCCTCGCTCGGCCTGTTCGAGTAGGGCCGGTGAGACGTCGAGCGACATGGGTTCTCCTCTCGCACCCCCAACCAGCAGGGGTTGCCGGACAGATGAGGGAGCACGCGAAAGCGAACACGCTGTGTACACACATCGCGACCTCCCGTTTAATACGGTAGGCAACGGACGGTGACCGCACCAGAAGAATGCACACACAGGCAGATCCCAGTGGGCACACAATCGGCCACTACCGAACACGGGTCATCCGGGACAACAAGGGTGGCCCGGAGGGCCTCCTCCGAGTGCGGGGGCAGGTGGGCGAATCGCGTCCACCGCAGGCGTCGAGTAGCGTTGCCGACCATGCGTCTCGTCATTGCCCGGTGCTCCGTCGACTACGCGGGCCGGCTCACCGCTCACCTTCCCACCGCCCCCCGTCTGATCCTGGTGAAGGCGGACGGCAGCGTCTCGATCCACGCGGACGACCGGGCCTACAAGCCCCTGAACTGGATGTCGCCGCCCTGCACGCTGAAGGAGGGCACCGGTGAGGAGGCCGGCGTCTGGACCGTCGTCAACAAGGCGGGCGAGAAGCTGATCATCACGATGGAGGAGGTCCTGCACGACTCCTCGCACGAACTGGGCGTCGATCCCGGCCTGATCAAGGACGGCGTGGAAGCGCACCTGCAGGAACTCCTCGCCGACCGCATCGAGACCCTCGGCGACGGCTACACGCTGATCCGCCGCGAGTACATGACGGCCATCGGCCCGGTCGACATCTTGTGCCGGGACGCCGAGGGCCGAACGGTCGCGGTCGAGATCAAGCGGCGCGGCGAGATCGACGGTGTGGAGCAGCTCACGCGCTATCTGGAGCTGCTGAACCGCGATCCCCATCTGGCGCCGGTGCGGGGCATCTTCGCCGCCCAGGAGATCAAGCCGCAGGCGCGCGTCCTGGCGACGGACCGCGGGATCGGGTGCCAGGTGCTGGACTACGACGCCATGCGGGGCATCGAGGACGACAAGCTGCGGCTGTTCTGAGGGACTTCCGGTACGCCGGTGAGGGCCGGGTCCGACGGTTCGGACCCGGCCCTTGTGTGTCGGCGACCTCAGATCACCTGTTCCGAGCTGCTGGGCGTGCCCGCGGCGCTCGACTCCGGGGCCCCGGCCGTGGTGCTCTCGATGGGAGAGCTGGCGCTGTTCGAGGTGGAGGGGGACGACGTCGGCGGTTCCGACGTTTCCGTCGGCGGTGGAGAGCTCTCGGTGGGCGGTTCGGAGGTCTCCGTCGGGGGCTTGGACGTCTCGGTCGGGGGCTTGGTGGACGACGGCGGCTTCGGCGACATCGACGGCGACCCCGGCGTACCACCCCCACCGGGGTTGTCCGTGCCGCTCGGCTCGTCGGACGGCTCCCCCGCTCCCGAGCCCGTGCCCGGATCCGGTGGCGTCGGATCGTCCGTCGTGCCGAACGTGCCGTCGGGACCCGGATCCGTCGGGCGGCTGGTCGCCGTGCCGGTGTCGCCGTCGCCGTCCTGGCCCGCCTCGTCGGCGCCCAGGCTGTCGTCGCCGGGGTCCTGGCTGGCGGACGGGTTGACGCCGACCTGCTCGGACGGGCTCTCGGCGTCGTTGTTGGAGGTGGCGCCGAGCGTCACGACCGTGCCGAGCACCGCCACGAGCAGCGCGCCCGCGCCGGCCGCGACGAGGTTGCGCCGGGCGAGGCCGCGCAGACCGCCGCCCCTGCCGCGTCCGGACGCCGCTCCGGGCGTGGAGCGGTGGGTGACGAGGGCCGGGGTGGTCTCGGGTCGTTGCAGCGACGGGAACTCCGCGAGCACCGCCGGGACTCCGCCGGGCGGCGACGCCGACTCCTCGTGGCGGGCGTCGGGCACCTCGTCCCCGGCGGTGGCGCCGAGCGCGAGCGAAGCCACGGCGCCGGGGGCCGTGCCCTCCCGGTCGGTCACCAGGGCGAGGGCGCGGCGGCCGGCCACGGTGCCGCGCTTGTCGGCGAGGGCGCCGCGCAGCCCGATGGACGCCTCCAGCTCGGCGCGGGCCCGGTCGAGCCGTCCCTCGCAGAGCGCGAGAATGCCCAGCTCGTGGTGGAAGTAGGCCTGTTCGGTGACGTCCCCGGCGAGGCGCGCGGCCTCGACGCCGGAGCGCAGTGCCCGTTCCCAGGCGCTCCAGTGCAAGCCCGCGGCGAAGGCGGGCGCGGCCGTGCGGGCCAGCCGCACGGTGGGGCTCTCCTCGTCCTCGGCCACAGGCGTGGTCGCCGGGACGAGGGCCGCGAGAGCGGTCAGGAGGGCGTCCGCCTCGGCGCACACCCGCTCCGGGGTGACCGAGGGATGCCCGGCCCACCAGGCGTAGTGCCGGGCGGCCGTCAGGGCGCCGCCCTCGGGGTCGTCGGCGTACCCGGCGGCCTCCAGCTGGGTCTGCACTCCGGCGGCGAGCCGGTAGCGGGCGCCGACCGGGGAGACCAGCGCGCAGCCGAGCAACTCGCCCAGCGCGGCGTCCGCGTGGGTGTCGCCGACCAGGGCCGGCAGATGGGCCTGGTGGGGCACCTCACCGCCGAGCGCCACGGCGATCCGCAGGGCGGCTCGGGCGGAGGCGCTGAGCCGGGAGGCGAGCAGCGCGGCGGGCGCGGCGCCCTCGGCGAGCGAGGGCAGCGGGATGTCCTCACCGACGGGCGGGCCGGGGACGGCGTCGAAGGGCTCGTCGACGGGGATGTCCTGGAAGACGCCGAACTCGTCGAGCGCTTCGGCGCCGGCGCGCAGCCGGTCGCGCTGCCGCAGCAGGGCGCCGGCCTGGACGAACCGCAGCGGCAGGCCCTCGGACTCGAACCAGAGGTCGCCGGCCCAGTTCACCTCGTCCTCGGTGAGCGGCCGGCCGACGGCGTGTTCCAGCAGTTCCAGGCCGCCGGCGCGGTCGAGACCTTCGAGGACGACCTCCTCGACTGCCGCCTCGGCGGACGGCGCGGGCACGTCCGGGGTGGCGGCGATGAGGAAGGCGCACTCCGGGGTGGCGTCCAGCAGCTCGTCGAGCGCGGCGCCGCCCAGCTCGATGTCGTCGAGGACGACGACCGCGCCGATCTCCCCGACACAGGCGAGAAGTTCGTCCTGTTCCGGCCGGTGCAGGGGCGCGCTGTGGACGGCGTAGAAGAGGTCGTGCAGCAGCTCGCCCGCGGTGCGGTGGAAGCCGGTGAGGCGGACGACACCGTCGGGGGCGAGGTCCGCGCAGTCCTCGGCGACGGTGTCGAGGAGGGTGGTGCGGCCGGAGCCGCCGGGGCCGGTGAGGCGCACGGAGCGGCCGCGGGCGAGCAGCCGTACCAGCCGCTCGCGTTCGTCCTGTCGGCCGAGGAGCGGCAGAGTGGGCCGGCTCGGGCCGGGCGGGACCGGTGGGGCCGCGGCGCGGGCCACTTCGGTGCGCTGGGCCGGGTTCAGCTTCTCGGGCCTGCCGGGGCGTTCGCCGGGCGGGCAGAGTTCTATCTCGCTGCCGTCGACGGGGTTGACGGTGAGCAGGAAGTCGCCGGAGACCAGCTGCACCGTGCGGACGAGCGCGGGCGCGTGCTGGCCGAAGTCGGATGTGAGGGAGTCCCGGGGAGGGCGCTGGCGCGGCGCGTTGCCGTCACCGTCCTGGCCGTACTCCTCGGGTTCCCGGTTGTTCGGGTCCATAGGTTCAAGCCCCCCAAAAGCATCGGGTGCGTCGAGCCCCTCCCGGCCTTGCCGCACACCGCGCTGTCGCTTCTGGTCCGGGCCCGCACGAGGGTGGATCAGACGCGGGCGACCGAACCCTAAACCTTCGGTCAGTGTCTACGACAGGGCGGGGTGCCACCGGGTCCGAGACGTCACAGTCTCGTGAGGATTGCGCGCGTCGGGCGATTCGCCGTGAGCTGCCCGGTCTCCTCCGGCCCTGGTGAGACTCCTGGTCGGGGGGTCACACGCGGGGCAGGGACTCCACCCCGATGCCGCCCTCGATCGCCAGGATCCGGTGCAGCCTGGTGGCCACCAGCAGGCGCTGCATCTGCGGCGGTACACCGCGCAGCACGAGCCGCCGGCCACAGCGGCCGGCCCGCCGGTGGGCACCCATGATGACCCCGAGTCCGGTGGCGTCCCACGAGTCCAGTTCGGACAGGTCGAGGACGAGGTCGCCGTCGCCGTCGTCGACGGCCGAGTGCAGGACCGTACGGGCGTCCGCCGCGGTGCGGACGTCGAGGCGGCCCCCGACGACCACCTCGGCGTGGTCGCCCCTGATGTGCATATGCGCTCCCGTGAGTGCGGTGACGTACTCCAAGACGGTGGCTGTGCAACGTCTGACTGCTTCTGGGGCGGCGCGGTTGCTGCTTGTAAGCGAACCGATACCGAATTCACCCCGAGGTGTGATGTCTCAGGGGTGTGCACCGTTTCAGTGCTTGTAGAAGCCCTGCCCGCTCTTGCGTCCGATGTCACCGGCGTCAACCATCCGGCGCATCAGCTCCGGTGGGGCGAACTTCTCGTCCTGGCTCTCGGTGTAGATGTTGCTCGTGGCGTGCAACAGGATGTCGACACCGGTGAGGTCGGCCGTGGCCAGTGGGCCCATGGCGTGACCGAAGCCCAGCTTGCAGGCGAGGTCGATGTCCTCGGCCGACGCGACGCCCGACTCGTACAGCTTGGCGGCCTCGACGACGAGCGCCGAGATGAGCCGGGTGGTGACGAAGCCGGCCACGTCGCGGTTGACGACGATGCAGGTCTTGCCGACCGACTCGGCGAACTCCCGCGCGGTGGCGAGCGTCTCGTCGCTGGTCTTGTAGCCGCGGACCAGTTCGCACAGCTGCATCATCGGGACCGGCGAGAAGAAGTGCGTGCCGACGACCCGCTCCGGGTGCTCCGTGGCGGCCGCGATCTTGGTGATCGGGATGGCGGAGGTGTTGGAGGCGAGCACGGCGTCCGGGCGCACGATCTTGTCGAGGGCGCGGAAGATCTCGTGCTTGACGTCCAGCTTCTCGAAGACGGCCTCGACGACGATGTCGGCGTCGGCGGCGGCGTCCATGTCGGTGGTCGCGGTGATCCGGGCGAGGGCGGCGTCGGCGTCGCGCGCCTCCAGCTTGCCCTTGCTGACGAACCTGTCGTACGAGGCCTTGATGCCGTCGGTGCCACGCTTGAGTGCCTCGTCGGTGACGTCACGCAGGACCACGTCCCAGCCCGCCTGGGCGGAGACCTGGGCGATGCCGGAACCCATGAGACCGGCGCCGATGACGGCGAGCTTCCGTGCCACTGACGACTCCCCTTGTGATGCTTACCCGCTGTTTACGTATGCCTCTCCGGCGGACCCTAGCGCTCGTGAGGGTCCGTGTGACCGGTAAGTAACGCGCGTCACGTCTCACATGACGGACATCACACCGGCCCGGCTCATAGGGCGCCTCGTACGGCGTAGTTGAGCACCTTCTCCCCCAACAGCTCCTCGATGTCGTCGAGGAGCACCAGCATCTCGCGCGACACGTCGGCCGGGGCGCGGCCAGCGAGCATCTCCCGGCCGATGGCGACGAAGACGGTTCCGTAAATCCAGGCGATCTGACCGGCGATCAGCCCGGGCAGCGGGTCGTCGCCGGCGGCGCCGGTCTCCTCGCGCAGGGTGGTCTCCAGGTGGTCGAGGATCTCCTGCTGCAGGCTCCACAGCCGGGAGCGCAGCGGGGGCGCGTCATGAATGACGCGCATGAAACGGTCGTAACCGTCCATCAGCCCCACCCGGGGTGATACCGCCTCCACTTCGGCGCGCATCTCACGCAGCACGGCCCGGGCGGCGGACTCCCCCGGGTCCCGGGCACGCACCCAGCGCGAGAGTTGCCCGGTGACTCCGGCGGAGCGGTCGAGGAAGAGGTCCTCCTTGGCCGGGAAGTAGTTGTAGACGGTGTTGACCGAGACGTCGGCGGCCTCGGCCACGTCCGCGATGGTGACCGCCATGAACCCGCGCTCCAGGAACAGTCCGGTGGCGATGTCCGAGATGCGCTGCCTGGTCTCGCGCTTCTTCCGTTCCCTCAGCCCCTCTGCCATGCGCTCATCGTAGGTCGGCCCACAGGTATTGGGGGTCTTACAAACTTTGAAGTCATCGCAAAATTGCAGGGACTCTTTTTTCCTGAAGTCATGCCCATCATCAGTGCGGCCGGACTGGCCCGGACCTTCCAGACCAAGCACGGCCCGGTGCAGGCCGTGCGCGGTGTCGACCTGACCGTGCGGCCGGGGGAGATCGTGGTTCCCCTCGGTCCGAACGGCGCGGGCAAGACGACGACGCCTGACAAAAGCTCAGGCGGTGGTGCGCGCCGGGGAGTTGGCACACGAACTGGGCCTCGCCGAGTTGCCGCTCGGACCTGTGGGATCTCGTACGCCGCCTGCGTGAGAAGCACGGCACGACCGTCGTGCTCACCACCCACTCCCTCGACGAGGCCGACGCCCTCTCCGACCGCCTGGTTCGTCGACCGGGGCGTGGTCGTCGCCGAGGGCACGCCGGGTGCGCTCAAGCTGCGCTCTGGCGGCTCACTCGACGCGACCCTCCAGGACACCTTCCTCGCCATCACCGGCCGCGGCCCCGCCGAGGCCGACGCCGCCCCCGTCGCCGTATAAAAGCCGCCCCATGCTGATGCACGACACCGCCCTCGTCTACGGCCGCCATCTGCGCCAGTCCCTGCGCTCCCGTTTCGCGCTGCTCTTTGCGTGCTGATGCCGCTGCTGCATCTCCTCTGGTGGACGCGGTGCGCGCCGCGTACGTCGGCGACTACGCGGGGCCGCCCATGTTCCACGGCCTCCTGGTGGCCGTCGGCCTCGCCGCGCTTCGGTGACGGTGGGCACACGCGTGTTCCGAACCGCCGGGCGTAACTACGCTGGTCCCATGGTCAATCTGACGCGCATCTACACCCGTACCGGCGACCGGGGCACCACCGCCCTCGGTGACATGAGCCGGGTCGCCAAGACCGATCTGCGGATCTCGGCCTACGCCGACGCCAACGAGGCCAACGCGGTGATCGGCGCGGCGATCGCGCTGGGCAGCCTGGACGCGGAGATCGTCAAGGTCCTCACCCGCGTCCAGAACGACCTGTTCGACGTGGGCGCGGACCTGTGCACGCCGGTCGTGGAGAACTCCGAGTTCCCGCCCCTGCGGGTCGAGCAGTCGTACATCGACAAGCTGGAGGCCGACTGCGACCACTTCCTCGAAGGCCTGGAGAAGCTCCGCTCCTTCATCCTGCCGGGCGGCACGCCGGGCGCCGCCCTGCTGCACCAGGCCTGCACCGTCGTACGGCGGGCCGAGCGCTCCACCTGGGCGGCGCTGGAGGCCCACGGCGAGACGATGAACGCTCTCACCGCGACCTACCTCAACCGGCTATCGGACCTGCTTTTCATTCTCGCCCGGTCGGCCAACAAGGACGTCGGAGACGTGCTGTGGGTCCCGGGCGGGGAGCGCTGACCCCGTCACAGGGGGCGCCTTCTTCGGCCAGACGGCGTACGACAGGGCGATCAGGCCGTGGATGCCCGCCGTGCGCCAGGCGGTGAAGATCCAGCTCTCCAGGGAACCGGAGCGGCTCGGGTCGTCCACGTAGCGGATGGCGATCAGCAGGAGCACGCTGGCCACCGAGGCGGCGACGACCGTGCCGAGCCAGATCCGGCCCTCGTGCCGGGCCCGTGCCATGCCGTGGCGCGGCGGCTTCGCGGGCGGCGCGGCGCCGCCGAGGCGGTGCGCGGCGTGGCCGTCGAGCCACTTCACCGTGCGGTGGCCGTGACCGACGGTGTAGCCGATGTAGAGGGCCGCCAGGCCGTGCGTCCAGCTCGGGTCGGCCCCGTTCCTGAGGTCGATCGCGGTGGCGACCAGCAGCACGACCTCCAGCAGCGGTTCGAGCAACAGCAGGCCCAGCCCCGTACGGCGCATCCGCAGCGCGTAGCGGAAGAACAGTCCCGCGGCCAGCAGCACCCAGAAGCCGACCTCGCAGACGATGATCAGCGTGACGATCACGGCTCACTCCTCTCGGTCACCCTTCAAGGCTCCCGTCGGGATCAGCCGGTTTCGTCGTCACCGGTGACGAACCGCCACTGCATCCTTCGATGTACCCGCGGACCGTTCCGCAGGATCAGGCGCGGCCCGCGTTCGCCGTGTTGGATGGTGCCATGGCCGTACGACTCCCCCGCCCGCACCGCTTCGACCTGTACGTCGGGCTGGCCGGCCTGCTCGGCGGGCTGCTGCTGTGGGGCATCGGCCTGGGGCTGCGCCCGGCCGACGAGGCGATGGTGCTGCTGCCCGGCGCCTGGCCGCTGCTGGTGCCGCTGGTGGTGACGGCGGGCTGCGAGGTGCTGCGCCGGGCCGCCCCGCGCACCGCCCTGCTGACCGCCACCGCCGCGTTGATCATGGACACCGTCACGCAGGGCAGCCTGGTCACCGTCCTCATGTACACCGACGTGATGTACGCGGCCGTCCTGTACGGCACTCCCGCCTCGGCCCGCCGCATCCCCCGCATCACCGGCCTGCTCACCGTGGCCGGGACGATCGTGCCGTTCGCGATGTGGCGGGTGCCGGAGGCGTTGCTGATCGGTGTCGCGACGGGCATCGTCGCCTTCGCGCCCGCCTCCACCGGCCTGATCGTGCGCAACCACCGCGAGGCCGCCGACGCCGCCCGGCTGCGCGCCGAGCAGACCGCGCTGCTCGCCGAGATGGACCGCACACAGGCCGTCACGGCGGAACGCGCCCGGATGGCCCGGGAGTTGCACGACATGGTCGCCAACCACCTCTCCGCGATCGCCATCCACTCCACGGCCGCGCTCTCGCTCGACGACCCGGACACCACCACAACGGCCCTTGGGGTCATCCGCGAGAACAGCGTCGAGGGGTTGGCTGAGATGCGCCGCCTGATCGGGATCCTGCGCGACGACAGCGGCGACACCGGACCGGCCGCCGCCCCCACCCTCGACGGTTTGGGCGCCCTGCTCGGCACCGCCCAGGCCAACGGCCTCGACGTCGCCCTCGACGCCGCGTACGGCGAGGGGCTGCCCGCGCCGGTGGAACTCGCGGCGTACCGGATCGTGCAGGAGTCCCTCACCAACGCCCTCAAGCACGCCGGCCCCGGCCGGGTCTCGGTCGCGCTGCGGCGGCGGGACGGCTCGCTGGACATCACCGTGACCAGTCCGTACGGCGACCGCGACAGGCCCCGGGCACCCGGCTCCGGCGCCGGCCTGGTCGGGATGCGGGAGCGGGCCGCCCTGCTGCACGGCACCTTCCAGGCGGGTCCCGAGGACTCCCCCGAGGGCAAGATCTGGGCGGTACGGGCGACACTGCCGGTCGGCGAGGACGAGGAGGCGGCATGAGGCCGCCGTACGGCCGCCGCGCCCGCGTCCCGGAGCCGTCGCGGTGGCGAAGCCACCGTGGAACAGCCGTCGAAGGAGTGACCCCGTGATCCGCGTGCTCGTCGCCGAGGACCAGTCCGCCGTGCGCGCCGGGCTGGTGCTCATCCTGGGCAGCGCGCCCGACATCGAGGTGGCCGGCGAGGCCCACGACGGCGAGCAGGCGGTGGCGCTGGCCCGCGAACTGCGGCCCGACCTGGTGCTGATGGACATTCAGATGCCGCGGCTGGACGGGGTCTCCGCGACCCGGCAGGTGGTGGCGGAAGGGCTGGCCGACGTGCTCGTCCTGACCACCTTCGACCTCGACGAGTATGTGTTCGGCGCGCTGCGCGCGGGCGCCTCCGGCTTCCTGCTGAAGAACACGGACGCGGGCGATCTGCTGGAGGCGGTGCGCACGGTGGCGCGCGGCGAGGGCCTGATCGCTCCGGCGGTCACCCGGCGGCTCATCGCCGAGTTCGCCGCCAAGCCGGTGCGGGAGCCCAGGGCCGACCCCTCGGTGCTCGACAGCCTCACCCGCCGCGAACGCGAGGTGCTGTCCTGTCTGGGCGAGGGGATGTCCAACGCCGACATCGCGGTCCGGCTCGACATGGCGGAGGCGACGGTGAAGACGCACGTCAGCCGGCTGCTGGGCAAGCTGGAACTGCGCAGCCGGGTTCAAGCGGCGGTGCTGGCACAGGAGTTGGGGATCCAGCGCACTTAAGGGCGCAGTGGTCCAGACCTATTGACCTATGGTCCAGACCTTTCTATCCTCGCGGGCACTGAGGGTCTGATGGCTCAGTCATGCCCCCGACAACCCCATAAGGAGGCGCAGCATGCGCTTCAGACACAGAGCCGCGGCAGGGTTCGCGACCCTGCTGCTCCCGTTCGCCGGCCTGGTGGGTCTCGCCGCCCCCGCCCAGGCAGCCACCGAAGCCACCGCCACCTACGCCAAGACCCAGGACTGGGGCTCCGGCTTCGAGGGCAAGTGGACCGTCAAGAACACCGGTACCACCACCATCAACTCCTGGACCGTGGAGTGGGACTTCCCCTCCGGTACGTCGGTCACCTCCGGCTGGGACGCCGACTTCACCTCGTCGGGCACCCACTGGACCGCCAAGAACAAGTCCTGGAACGGCACCCTCGCCCCCGGCGCCTCCGTCTCCTTCGGCTTCAACGGCTCCGGCTCCGGCGCTCCCGCCAACTGCAAGCTCAACGGCGGCAGCTGTGACGGCGGCTCGGTCCCCGGCGACAACCCGCCCTCCGCGCCGGGCACCCCCTCGGCCTCCGACATCACCAACACCTCGGTGAAACTGTCCTGGAGCGCCGCCACCGACGACAAGGGCATCAAGAACTACGACGTGCTGCGCGGCGGCGCCAAGGTCGCGACCGTCACCGGCACGACCTGGACGGACACCGGCCTGACCGCCGGCACCGACTACTCGTACACCGTCCAGGCCCGGGACACCGCCGACCAGACCGGCCCGGTCTCCGGCGCCCGCGCGGTCCGCACCACCGGCGGCGGCACCGACCCGCAGCCCGGCACGAAGATCAACCTCGGTTACTTCACCGAGTGGGGCGTCTACGGCCGCAACTACCACGTCAAGAACCTGGTGACCTCCGGCTCCGCCTCGAAGATCACCCACATCAACTACGCGTTCGGCAACGTCAAGAACGGTCAATGCACCGTGGACGACACCTACGCCGCGTACGACAAGGCCTACACCGCCGACCAGTCCGTCAGCGGCACCGCCGACGCCTGGGACCAGCCGCTGCGCGGCAACTTCAACCAGCTGCGCCAGCTGAAGGCCAAGTACCCGCACATCAAGGTGCTGTACTCCTTCGGCGGCTGGACCTACTCCGGCGGCTTCGGCCAGGCCGCGCAGAACGCCGCCGCGTTCGCCAAGTCCTGCAAGTCCGTCGTGGAGGACCCGCGCTGGGCCGACGTCTTCGACGGCATCGACATCGACTGGGAGTACCCGAACGCCTGCGGCCTGACCTGCGACACCTCCGGTCCGGCGGCGTTCAGGACCTTGATGTCCGCGCTGCGCACCGAGTTCGGCCCCAACTACCTGGTCACCGCGGCCATCACCGCCGACGGCTCCAACGGCGGCAAGATCGACGCGGCCGACTACGGCGGCGCCGCGCAGTACCTCGACTGGTACAACGTGATGACGTACGACTACTTCGGCGCCTTCGACGCGGACGGCCCGACCGCCCCGCACTCCCCGCTCACCTCGTACCCCGGCATCCCGGCGGCCGGCTTCAACTCCGCCGACGCGATCGCCAAGCTGAAGTCGAAGGGCGTCCCGTCCGCCAAGCTGCTGCTCGGCATCGGCTTCTACGGCCGCGGCTGGACCGGCGTCACCCAGTCGGCCCCCGGCGGCTCGGCGACCGGTGCCGCCCCCGGCACCTACGAGCCCGGCATCGAGGACTACAAGGTCCTCAAGAACTCCTGCCCGGCCAACGGCACCGTCGCCGGCACGGCCTACGCGCACTGCGGCAGCAACTGGTGGTCGTACGACACCCCGTCGACGATCGCCGGGAAGATGGCCTGGGCCAAGAGCCAGGGCCTGGGCGGCGCGTTCTCCTGGGAGTTCAGCGGCGACACCAGCAACGGCGAGCTGGTCACCGCCATCAGCAACGGGCTGAAGTAGCCCTGCCATGTGAGACCTAGGCGACGTTGACGCGCTGACCGGGCGGGGCTGCCTCCAGCCACGCGAGGAAACCGGTCAGCGCGTCTTCGCTCATGGCGAGTTCGAGTCGCGTGCCCCGGTGCAGACAGGCGAGGATCACCGAGTCGGAGAGCAGCGCCAGCTCCTCCTCGCCCTCGGGAAGGCGGCGGCCGGCCACCTCGATCGCGGAGCGCTCCAGGACACGGCGGGGGCGGGGGGCGTAGGAGAAGACGCGGTACCACTCCACGCGGTCGCCGTTGTAGCGGGCCACACCGTAGGCCCAGCCTTTGCCCCCGGTGTCGGGTTTCTCGGGGACGTCCCAGCGCAGGCTGCAGTCGAAGGTGCCGCCGGAACGCTGGATGAGCCTGCGGCGCAGGCCGAAGACGAACAGCCCCAGCACCACCAGGGCGACGACAATTCCGCACACAGTCAGAGCGAGGACCATCGACACCGACCTCCTCGTCTCCTAGGTAACGGAACGTAAAAAGCACCCATATCTGCCTCAGCCGCGGTCGGCGCCGGATTGCTCCGGTGCCGAC
>NZ_JBFBJT010000072.1:0-37644 GCF_040686175.1 Streptomyces sp. NPDC086077
GCGGGGGCCCACATCGCCCGCCGGCTCCCGGGCGGCGGCGCGGGCGGCGGGGGCCCCCGGCGCCGCCCGCGCGGCCGGGCGGGCCCCCCCGGGGGCCCCCCCGCGGCTCGAGCCCTACTTGCTCACCGCGTCCAGCGCGTCCGCGGTGCCCCAGCCGTAGAAGCCGTTGTAGTTCTTCGGCCCCTCGCACACCGCGTCGACCTTGCCGTCGCCGTCGATGTCGTACGGGTCCGTGCACGCCGTGCCGTCCGCCTCGGCGTACAGCAGTGCCTTCACCAGCGCCGGCGGGGCGTACGGGTGTGTCGACTTGATCAGGGCGGCGACGCCCGCGACGTGCGGCGAGGCCATCGACGTACCGGCCATGTAGCCCCACCTGCCGCCGGGCAGCGTGCCGAGGATCAGGCCGCTGGTCGCGGGCGGGGCCGGCGTCTGGTACGCGGTCGAGTCGCCGCCGGGCGCGGCGATGTCGATGACGCCCAGACCATGGTTGGAGAACGACGACTTCAGGCCCTTCGCGCCGGTCGACGCGACGGTCACGATGCCCGGCAGCTGGGTCGGTATGTCGTAGCACTCCGAGGGGTCGATCACCCGCTCGATGGGCGTGGAGTCGTTGGGGGAGACCGGGTCGGTGATCTGGTCGGCCGCGAGGTCGTAGTTCTCGTTGCCGGCCGCGGCGACGTTGACCGCGCCCTTCTTCTCCGCGTACTTCGACGCCCGGGTGATGGCCTCCACCAGCGCCTTCTGGTCCGGGTCGTTCTTGCAGTTGAAGTACCAGGGGTCGGTGTAATAGCTGTTGTTCGTCACGTCCACGCCGTGCTCTGCGGCCCAGACGAAGCCGCAGACGACGGCCTCGGTGTAGAAGTACCCGGCGGTGGTGGACACCTTGATGCCGGACACCTTCACGCCCGGCGCCACGCCCGTCATGCCGACGCCGTTCTTGGCGGCGGCGATCTCGCCGGCCACGTGCGTGCCGTGCGGGCTCTCCGCCGCGCTGGGCCGCCAGGCGCCGTCGGTGGTGTCCGGCTTGCCGGTGACGCAGTTGACGGACGCCTTCCGGTCGAAGTTCGGCGCGATGTCCGGATGGGTGTCGTCCACACCGGTGTCGATCACGGCGACGGTCACCCGGTCGCTTCCGAGCGACTTCTCGTGCGCCTTGTCCGCCTTGATCGCAGGCAGGTCCCACTG
Source organism: Streptomyces sp. NPDC086077 (assembly GCF_040686175.1). Lineage (NCBI taxonomy): Bacteria > Bacillati > Actinomycetota > Actinomycetes > Kitasatosporales > Streptomycetaceae > Streptomyces > Streptomyces sp. NPDC086077. Next base: position 1,186 of record NZ_JBFBJT010000072.1, read on the forward strand.
CAGCGGCTGAAGCGGGTCCTGGCCCTCGACGGCGTCCACGTCCGCCAGGTCGTCGGCCGTCAGCACCTTCGGCGTGCCGACGTCGGTGGTCGACTGCGCGGGCAGCGGCGCCGTCCGGGTGGAGCCGGCCGACTGCACGCCCCGCGCCTTCCTGATCGTGCGGGCGAAGTCGGCGTTCGACGAGTGCACCACGATCACGCCGATCTGCTGGTACGACATGACGATCGTGCCGCCGGCCTTGGCGATCGCCTTCTTCACCTGCCCCGAGTCGCTTCCGGGGCGGACGTTGACGACATAGCTGAGCGAGGTGGCGTCGGCGGTGACCGGCGCGGGGGCCGGCGCCGCGGACGCGGTGGCGCCCGGCAGGAAGGCGAGAGAGGTCGCCATGGCCATCCCGACCGGGATCACCAGGGCACGGCGGTAGCGGGGGTGAGGCACTGTCATGGTGGGCATGTCTCCAGTTCGTTCGTGGCTGCGGGCGGTACGAGCGGACCGTGCGGGAAGTTCTTGGAACGGGCGGCGCGGCCGGCGGCCCGGCCGCGCCGCGCCTGAGCGACTACTTGACCGCGCGCAGCGCGTCGACGATGCCGTGTCCGTAGAAACCGTTGACGCGGGCGCCGCCCTCACACACCGCGTCCTGCGTGCCGTCACCGTTCTGGTCGTACGACTCGGGGCAGGCCGTCTTGTCCGCCTGCGCCTTGAGCAGCCACTGCAGCTGCGCCGGGCTCGCCCAGGGGTGCTTCGACTTCAGCAGCGCGGCGACGCCCGCGGCGTGCGGCGAGGCCATCGAGGTGCCTTGCAGGAAGCCGTACTGGTTGTTCGGCATGGTGGACAGGATGCGGCCGTTCTGCGACGGCGTGTCCGGGATCTGGTAGAGCCGGTCGCCGCCCGGCGCCGCGACGTCGACGACGCCCTCGCCGTACGAGGAGTAGTACGACTTGAGGTTCTGCACGCCCGTGGCGCTGACCGTGACGATCCCCGGGAGCTGCGTCGGCACGTCGAAGCACTCGTGCGGGTCGATGGTGCGCTCGACCGGGGTGGAGTCGTCGGGGCTGGTGTTGTCGACGATGGCGTCGGAGTCCAGGTCGTGGCTGGAGTTGCCCGCCGACGCCAGGTGCAGGGTGCCCTTCTTCTGCGCGTACAGCTGGGCCCGGTTGACCGCGTCGACGATCGCGCGCTGGTCCGGGTCGTCCATGCAGTTGTAGAGCCACGGGTCGACGTAGTAGCTGTTGTTCGTGATCTCGACGCCGTGGTCGGCGGCGAACACGAACGCGCACACGACGTTCTCCGGGTAGAAGAGCCCGTTGTGCGGGTCGCTCACCTTGATGCTGGAGACCTTCACGCCCGGCGCCACACCGGCCACGCCGATCCCGTTGCGGGCCGCCGCGATCTCACCGGCGACATGCGTGCCGTGGTAGTCCTCCGCGGTGTACGGCCGCCAGGCGCCCTCACTGGTGTCCGCGACGCCGCCGACACAGTTGGCGGACTGGCCGGCGGAGAAGTTCGCGGCGAGGTCCGGATGGGTGTCGTCGACGCCGGTGTCGATCACGGCGACGGTGACCCTGCGGCTGCCCGGGTTGATCTGCGCGGCCTTGTCGGCGCCTATCGCGCGCAGGTCCCACTGGTCGGCTTCGAGGGGCTCACTGCCGGCCGTGGCGGCCGCCTTCACCTTCGCGGCCTCAGCACCGGTCAGGTAGTCGGCCGCGCCCTCGTCGGTCGTGCCCGCGGCGACCAGCGGGGCGGTGCGGGTGGCACCGGCCGACTGCACGCCGCGGGCCTTGCGTATCTGCGCGCCGAAGTCCGGGTTCGCCGAGTGCGCGACGATCACACCGATCCTGTCGTACGTGGTCACGACGGTCCCACCGGCCGCGGCGACGGCCTTGCGTACCGACGCGAGCGTGTGACGGTCCGTCTTGGTGTTGACGACGTACGCCAGCTGGGGCGAGTCCGCGGTCCGGGCGGCGGGCTCCGCGCGCGGGGCGGCCGTGGCGGACGCGGGCAGGAAGCCGAGCGACGCGGTCAGCGACAGCACGACGGGCACGGCGAGAGCGAGCCGGCGTCTGGAACGCAGATGAGCCATGGGGTCTCCACATCATCCGGAAACAAAAACCGGCCCGAGACACAGGTGGTGCTCGGGCAGGTACATGACGGGTGGTGCAGGGCGAAGCTATCTCCCGACCTTGCTGGCCAGCAATCACTTCCGGGGATGACTTCGGAGTTTTCCGCCGATGACTTCCGAAAGAACGCAGGGCGGTTGAACCGGTTCTCGCGTGGCGCCGTGACGTTGAGCAGGGAGCCCGAGCACGATCGAGGCGGCCCCCTGTCGGATCACGCACCCGGCCACTAACATCGCCGCCCGGTTCACGTGATCCACATCACTGGCAACAGCACAGCAGCCGCAACACGAGGAGACTCCGTGTCTACCGAAGCACCCTCACCCTCGAAGGACACAGAACATCGACTCCCCTCGACCGAGGAGTTCGTCGAGGTGCAGAACAGCGCGGAGTTCGGTGAACTGCGCCGCTCCTACCGTTCCTTCGCCTTCCCGCTGACCGTCGGCTTCATCACCTGGTACCTGCTGTACGTCCTGCTGTCCAACTACGCGGGCGGCTTCATGGGCACCAAGCTCTTCGGCAACATCAACGTCGCCTTCGTCTTCGGCATCGCCCAGTTCGTCACCACGTTCCTCATCGCCTGGTGGTACTCGCGGCACGCCGCCGCGAAGCTCGACCCCAAGGCCGAGGCCATCAAGTCCCGGATGGAGGGCGGCGCATGAGCCCCGTTCAGCACACCGTTCTCGCGGCCAACGAGGCCAGCGAGCACCGCCCGCTCATCATCACGCTGTTCGCGCTGTTCGTCGTCGCGACCCTCGTCATCACCATCTGGGCGGGCCGCCAGACCAAGGACGCGGCCGACTTCTACGCGGGTGGCCGCCAGTTCAGCGCCTTCCAGAACGGCCTCGCCGTCTCCGGCGACTACATGTCCGCCGCGTCGTTCCTCGGCATCGCCGGCGCGATCGCCCTGTTCGGCTACGACGGCTTCCTGTACTCCATCGGCTTCCTGGTCGCCTGGCTGGTCGCCCTGCTCCTGGTGGCCGAGCCGCTGCGGAACTCCGGCCGCTACACCATGGGCGACGTGCTCGCTTACCGCATGCGCCAGCGTCCTGTCCGCACCGCGGCCGGCACCTCGACGATCGTCGTGTCGATCTTCTACCTGCTGGCCCAGATGGCGGGCGCCGGCGTCCTCGTCTCGCTGCTCCTCGGTATCACCTCGGACGCGGGCAAGATCGGCATCGTGGCGCTCGTCGGCATCCTGATGATCGTCTACGTCTCCATCGGCGGCATGAAGGGCACCACCTGGGTTCAGATGATTAAGGCCGTGCTGCTGATCGGCGGCACGCTCCTGATCACCTTCCTGGTGCTGCTGAAGTTCAACTTCAACATCTCCGACCTGCTCGGCTCGGCCGCCGAGAACAGCGGCAAGGGCGCTGCCTTCCTGGAGCCGGGCCTGCAGTACGGCGCCACCGGCACCTCCAAGCTGGACTTCATCTCCCTGGGCATCGCGCTCGTCCTCGGCACCGCCGGTCTGCCGCACATCCTGATCCGCTTCTACACGGTCCCCAACGCCAAGGCCGCCCGCAAGTCCGTCAACTGGGCGATCGGCATCATCGGCGGCTTCTACCTGATGACCATCGCGCTCGGCTTCGGCGCCGCCGCGCTGATCTCGCAGGACGAGATCATCGAGTCCAACCCGTCCGGCAACACGGCGGCCCCGCTGCTCGCCCTGCACCTCGGCGGCGTCGACTCGGCCTGGGGCGCGATCCTCCTGGCCACGATCTCGGCGGTGGCCTTCGCGACGATCCTCGCCGTGGTCGCCGGTCTGACCCTGGCCTCCTCGTCGTCCTTCGCGCACGACATCTACGCCAACGTCATCCGCAAGGGCAAGGCCACCGGTGCGGAGGAGGTCCGCGCGGCCCGCTGGGCGACCGTCTTCATCGGCATCGTCTCCATCGGCCTCGGCGCTCTCGCCCGCGACCTGAACGTCGCCGGCCTGGTCGCCCTCGCCTTCGCGGTCGCCGCCTCCGCGAACCTGCCGACCATCCTGTACAGCCTGTTCTGGAAGCGCTTCACCACCCAGGGCGCGCTGTGGTCGATCTACGGCGGCCTGATCGTCGCCGTCGGCCTGGTGCTGTTCTCGCCCGTGGTCTCCGGCGACCCCAAGGCGATGTTCCCCAGCGTCGACTTCGCGTGGTTCCCGCTGAAGAACCCGGGCATCATCTCGATCCCGTTCGGCTTCCTGATGGGCTGGCTCGGCACCGTCCTGTCGAAGGAGGAGCCGGACACCGGCAAGTACGCGGAGCTGGAGGTCAGGTCCCTGACCGGCACCGGCGCCCACTGAGCACGCCCCCTGAAGCGGCCGCGTCGTCGGGACTCCTGTGGGTCTCTACGACGCGGCCGCGTCCCACCTCGTGGGATCAGGCCTTAGTCGTTGTCCGTGAGGTCACGTAGGCTCGCAGTGTCGGAGAAAATTGTGTTCCGCTGCGTGTGATCCACCACGAGGGAGGGGGCCACGTGCTCATCGACACCTACGGCCGGGTGGCCACCGACCTGAGGGTCTCGCTGACCGACCGCTGCAACCTGCGTTGCACGTACTGCATGCCGGAGGAGGGCCTGCAGTGGCTGGCCAAGCCCGACCTGCTGACGGACGACGAGATCGTGCGGCTCATCGACATCGCGGTCACCTCCCTCGGCATCGAGGAGGTCCGCTTCACCGGCGGCGAGCCCCTGCTGCGCCCCGGCCTGGTCGGCATCGTGGAGCGTGTCGCCGCCCTCGAACCCCGCCCGCAGATGTCCCTCACCACCAACGGAATCGGCCTCAAGCGCACGGCGGCGGCCCTGAAAGCCGCGGGCCTGGACCGGGTCAACGTCTCGCTGGACACGCTGCGCCCCGAGGTCTTCAAGACCCTCACCCGGCGGGACCGCCACCACGACGTCATAGCGGGCCTGGACGCCGCCCGCGAGGCGGGCCTGACCCCGGTGAAGGTCAACTCGGTGCTGATGCCGGGCCTGAACGACGACGAGGCCCCCGACCTGCTGGCCTGGGCCGTCGAGCACGACTACGAGCTGCGTTTCATCGAGCAGATGCCCCTGGACGCCCAGCACGGCTGGAAGCGCGACGGCATGATCACCGCGGGCGACATCCTGACCTCGCTGCGCACCCGCTTCGACCTCACCCCCGAGGGCGACGCGGCGCGCGGCTCGGCCCCCGCCGAGCGCTGGCTGGTCGACGGGGGCCCGCACCGCGTCGGCGTCATCGCCTCGGTCACCCGCCCGTTCTGCGCCGCTTGCGACCGCACCAGGCTGACGGCCGACGGACAGGTGCGCACGTGCCTGTTCGCCCGTGAGGAGACCGACCTGCGCGCGGCGCTGCGCTCGGACGCCCCGGACGAGGAGATCGCCCGGATCTGGCGCCTGGCGATGTGGGGCAAGAAGGCGGGAGCGGGCCTCGACGACCCGACGTTCGTCCAGCCGGACCGGCCGATGTCCGCGATCGGCGGCTGAGAACCGGAGGGAGTGGGGGGCCGGATCAGGCCTCCTGCTCCCGCCAGTCCTCGAGCAGAACCACGTCCTTCAGGAACCCGCGCACCCCGAGGAACTGCGACAGATGCTCCCGGTGCTCCTCGCACGCGAGCCATGTCTTGCGCCGCTCCGGCGTGTGGATCTTCGGGTTGTTCCACGCCAGTACCCACACGGCGTCGGCGCGGCAGCCCTTGGCGGAGCAGATCGGGGTCTCGTCACTCACAGGTTCGTCTCACCACTGCACGACACACGGAAAAGGCGACGCCGAGCAGCCACGGGGGGAGCTGCCCGGCGTCGGTCTGTCGCTCCGACGGGGGATGCGGAGCGCCTACGAAGTATGTCACGCGCAACCCGTCGCGGGGCACCGGAACAACATGATTGATCCGGGCTTTTCCGGAGTCCGTACAAGGCCTTGATGCGGAGGTCTTTCGTCCTTTACTCGGGCCGTCTCTTCGCGGGATCGCCCATAATGTCCTCCGGCACGGATTCCGTGGAACGGTCGCCGTCCGTCCGCGGCGGCGCGATCTGGGCCACCGGGGGCGGTACGACCACGAAGGTCGACGGCAGTGACGGCACATTCTCCCGCCCGGCGTTGGCGATCACCACCGCGACGTAGGGGAGCAGCACGCCCAGCACCAGCGCCACGATCGCGACGTGCCGTTCCACGTTCCACAGGGTCGCCGCGAGGATCACCGAGAGCGTGCGGACCGACATCGAGATGACATAGCGGCGCTGCCGGCCGCGGACGTCTTCCTGGAGGCCCTGCCGGGCTCCGGTGATCCGGAAAACCTGGCCGCTGCCGTCACCATGCCTGTTCCGCATCACATTCACCATCCGCCCGCCTCGGGACTCTCCCCGGCACGTCCAGCTCAGCACCCGGCCGAACCGAGGCCGGACAGCGTCCACGTTACGCCGCCGCCGCGCCGCCCACGAGACCGGGTCCGCCTCCAGCCTGGAGGAACGCCGTCGTACGTAGCGCGTACGGCGGCACCCGACATGCGCCGTACGGGGTACGCGCCGACACTGGGCGTAATGCTCATGTCGAGACGTACGAGGAGGCAGCCATGGGCTGGCTGTGGGCGATCATCGTGGGATTCGTGCTGGGCCTGATCGCCAAGGCGATCATCCCCGGCAAGCAGCACATCCCCCTCTGGCTGACCACCATCCTGGGCATGATCGGCGCCATCGCGGGCAACGCCATCGCCCGCGGCTTCGGGGTCGCCGAGACGCCCGGCATCGACTGGAGCCGCCACATTTTCCAGCTGGTGGCCGCGATCATCCTCGTCTTCCTGGGCGACATGGCGTACATGCAGCTCAGGGGCAACAAGCGACGCGCCTGACGTGCGGACGGGCGGCCCTCCGCCGATCGGTAGGCCGCCCCGTCCACCCCGGCACGTCTGGAGTCAGGCGCCCGTGACCTCGACCGCCGCCAGGTTCTTCTTGCCTCGCCGCAGCACCAGCCAACGCCCGTGCAGCAGGTCCTCCTTGGCCGGAACCGCGTCCTCGGAGTCGACCTTCGTGTTGTTCACGTAGGCGCCGCCCTCCTTGATCGTGCGGCGCGCGGCCGACTTGCTGGGCACCAGGCCGACCTCGGCGAACAGGTCCACCACCGGCGCCGGCTCGGCGACCCGGATGTGCGGCACCTCGGACAGCGCCGCCGCCAGCGTCCGCTCGTCCAGCCCGGCCAGCTCGCCCTGCCCGAACAGGGCCTTGGACGCGGCGATCACGGCGGCTGTCTGGTCGGCGCCGTGCACCAGCGTCGTCAGCTCCTCGGCCAGCGCGCGCTGCGCCGCCCGCGCCTGCGGACGCTCCTGCGTCTGCCTCTCCAGTTCCTCCAGCTCCGCGCGGGACTTGAAGGACAGGATCCGCAGGTACGTCGAGATGTCACGGTCGTCCACGTTCAGCCAGAACTGGTAGAACGCGTACGGCGTCGTCATCTCCGGGTCGAGCCAGACGGCGCCGCCCTCGGTCTTGCCGAACTTGGTGCCGTCCGCCTTGGTCATCAGCGGCGTCGCCAGCGCGTGCGCGTCGGCGTCCGGCTCCAGCCGGTGGATCAGGTCCAGGCCGGCGGTGAGGTTGCCCCACTGGTCGCTGCCGCCCTGCTGGAGGGTGCAGCCGTACCGCCGGTAGAGCTGGAGGAAGTCCATGCCCTGCAGGAGCTGGTAGCTGAACTCCGTGTAGCTGATGCCCTCGGAGGACTCCAGGCGCCGGGCCACGGAGTCCTTCGTCAGCATCTTGTTGACGCGGAAGTGCTTGCCGATGTCCCTGAGGAACTCGATCGCGGAGAGGTTCTGCGTCCAGTCGAGGTTGTTGACCATCACGGCCGCGTTCTCGCCCTCGAAGGACAGGAACGGCTCGATCTGGTGGCGCAGCCTCTGCACCCAGCCGGCGACGGTCTCCGGGTCGTTCAGCGTGCGCTCCGCCGTGGGGCGCGGGTCGCCGATCAGGCCCGTCGCACCGCCGACCAGCGCCAGCGGCCGGTGACCGGCCTGCTGGAGCCGGCGCACGGTGAGCACCTGCACCAGGTGACCCACATGCAGGGACGGCGCGGTCGGGTCGAAGCCGCAATAGAACGTGACGGGACCGTCCGCGAGCGCCTTGCGCAGTGCTTCCTCGTCGGTGGAGAGGGCGAACAGCCCCCGCCACTTGAGCTCGTCGACGATGTCCGTCACGGTTCTCTTGTCTCCTCGGATGATCTTCGGGCAGTCGGGTGACCGCCGCCTACGAGGTTATACGCCCCGGCTGACAGAGCTCATGTTGAAATCCGGGATCCGCAGCGGCGGCATCGCGGCCCTGGTGAACCAGTCGCTCCACTCCCGGGGCAGGGTCTTCTCCGTGCGCCCCGCCTCGACGGCCCGGCCCAGCAGCCCCACCGGCGACTCGTTGAAGCGGAAGTTGTTCACCTCGCCGGTCACCTCGCCGTTCTCGACGAGGTAGACGCCGTCCCGCGTCAGGCCGGTCAGCAGCAGGGTGGCCGGGTCGACCTCGCGGATGTACCACAGGCAGGTCAGCAGCAGACCTCGTTCGGTGCTCGCGACCATCTCCTCCAGGGAGCGGTCCTCGCCGCCGTCGAGGATCACGTTGTCGATGTGCGGTGCCAGCGGCAGCCCGGTGATCCCCGCGCTGTGCCGGCTGGTGAGCAGATGCCTGAGCTCACCCCCGGCCACCCACTCGGTGGGCGTCAGCGGCAGACCGTTGTCGAACACCGACGAGTCGCCCCCGGAGGAGTGCGCGAGCACGAAGGGGGCGGACTCCAGGCCCGGCTCGTCCGGGTCGCTGCGCAGGGTCAGCGGCAGGTCGGTGAGCCGCTCGCCCACGCGCGTGCCGCCGCCCGGCCTGGAGAACACCGTCCGGCCCTCCGCCGCGTCCCGGCCCGACGCCGACCACATCTGGTAGATCAGCAGGTCCGCGACCGCGGTCGGCGGCAGCAGCGTCTCGTAGCGCCCGGCGGGCAGCTCCACGCGCCGCTCGGCCCAGCCCAGGCGCACGGCCAGCTCGGCGTCGAGCGCCGCCGGGTCGACGTCCTTGAAGTCCCGCGTGGAGCGGCCGGCCCACGCCGAGCGGGTCCGGTCGGGGGACTTGGCGTTCAGCTCCAGCGTGCCGTTCGGCTGGTCGTGCCGCAGCCGCAGCCCCGCCGACGTGCCCAGGTAGCTGGACGTCAGCTCGTGGTTGGCGAAGCCGTACAGCTCGCGGCCGCCCGTACGCGCGCGTGCGAACGCCTCGCCCAGTGCCGGCGCGAAGTCGGCGAACACGGCGGACGACGTCTCGGCGGGCGCGTCCGTGAAGTCGGGCGAGTGCGGCACATCGGTCACCAGCGGCTGGGCGTCCTCGGCCGGTGCCGCGCCCCGCGCGGCGGCCTCCGCGGCGCGCACCAGCGGCTCCAGTTCGGCCACGGTCACCGCGGACCGGGACACCACCCCGGTCGCCGTGCCCTGACTGCCGTCGACGGTCGCGACGACGGTGAGCGTGCGCCCGCGCGTGACGCCGTTCGTGGTCAGCGCGTTGCCCGCCCAGCGCAGGTTGGCGGTCGACTGCTCGTCCGCGATCACGACACAGCCGTCGGCCCGGGAAAGCTCCAGGGCGCGCTCGACGATCTCGTGCGGCTTGTTCGTCGGAGCGCTCATCGACCGGCCTCCTGCGTGGTGTTGAGGATGTTGACGCCCCGGAAGAGGGCGGAGGGGCAGCCGTGCGACACGGCCGCGACCTGGCCCGGCTGGGCCTTGCCGCAGTTGAAGGCGCCGCCCAGGACGTAGGTCTGGGGGCCGCCGACAGCCGCCATGGAACCCCAGAAGTCGGTCGTCGTCGCCTGGTAGGCGACGTCCCGCAGCTGACCCGCGAGCCGCCCGTTCTCGATCCGGAAGAAGCGCTGACCGGTGAACTGGAAGTTGTACCGCTGCATGTCGATCGACCAGGACCGGTCACCGACGACGTAGATGCCCCGCTCCACACCCCCGATGAGGTCCTCGGTCGACATGCCGGCCGGATCGGGCTGCAACGAGACGTTGGCCATCCGCTGCACCGGCACATGCGCGGGGGAGTCGGCGTAGGCGCATCCGTTGGAGCGCTCGAACCCGGTCAGCCGGGCGATCCGGCGGTCGAGCTGGTAGCCGACGAGGGTGCCGTCCTTGACGAGGTCCCAGGACTGCGCCTCGACGCCCTCGTCGTCGTACCCGATGGTGGCGAGGCCGTGCTCGGCGGTGCGGTCGCCGGTGACGTTCATCAGCTCCGCGCCGTACTTCAGCTTGCCGAGCTGGTCGAAGGTGGCGAAGGAAGTTCCGGCGTAGGCGGCCTCGTAGCCGAGCGCGCGATCCAGCTCGGTGGCGTGCCCGATGGACTCGTGGATGGTCAGCCACAGGTTGGACGGGTCGACGACGAGGTCGTACAGGCCCGCCTGCACGCTCGGCGCGCGCATCTTCTCGGCGAGCAACCCGGGCAGCTGGTCGAGTTCGGCGTCCCAGTCCCAGCCGGTGCCCCGGAGGTACTCCCAGCCGCGTCCCACGGGCGGTGCGACGGTGCGCATCGAGTCGAACTCGCCGGTCGACTCGTCGACCGACACCGCCGTCAGCTGCGGGTGCAGCCGTACGCGCTGCTGCGTGGTCACGGTCCCGGCGGTGTCGGCGTAGAACTTGTTCTCGTGCACGGTGAGCAGCGAGGCGTCGACGTGGTCGACCCCGTCGGCGGCGAGCAGCCGCCCGCTCCATTCGGCCAGCAGCCCCGACTTCTCCTCGTCGGGCACGGTGAATGGGTCGATCTCGTACGACGAGATCCACGTCCGGTCCGCGTGCACGGGCTCGGCGGCGAGTTCCACCCTCTCGTCCGACCCGGCCGCCTTGATCACCTGTGCGGACAGCTTCGCCATCGCGACGGCCTGACCGGCCACCCTGGCGGCGGCGTCCATGGTCAGGTCCACACCGGAGGCGAACCCCCACGTCCCGCCGTGCACGACCCGTACCGCGTAGCCGAGGTCGGTGGTGTCCGACGACCCGGACGGCTTGCCGTCCCTGAGTCGCCAGGACGCGCTGCGCACCCGCTCCAGCCGGAAGTCGGCATGCTCCGCACCCAGCGCACGCGCGCGTGCGAGCGCCGCGTCGGCCAGAGCGCGTAGCGGAAGCGCCGTAAAGGCTTCGTCGATGGTATGAGGCACCGAGGGTCTCCCTGCTGTCGTCGCCTGTCGGGTCAGATCATGTCGCGGGAGCGGTCCCGCGGACCACACGTTTCCACGCCGCGAACGCAACTTTCTGTAGGGATTCGACAGTGGGGCCCCCGAGCCACTGTCGGTGCCCGAATGTCCCGGGAAGCCCGCGGGCCGATAGGTTTTCGGTGTAGCCGCCTGTCATCCAGGTGTTCGGGCGGGCGTACCAGACCGCTATCGAAAGGGTGATCCGTTGAGCCGCTCGGTTCTCGTCACCGGAGGCAACCGGGGCATCGGCCTCGCCATCGCCCGCGCTTTCGCCGACGCCGGCGACAAGGTCGCGATCACGTACCGCTCGGGTGAGCCGCCGACGGGTTTCCTCGCCGTCAAGTGCGACATCACCGACACCGAACAGGTGGAGCAGGCCTACAAGGAGATCGAGGCCGAGCACGGCCCCGTGGAGATCCTCGTCGCCAACGCCGGCGTCACCAAGGACCAGCTCCTGATGCGGATGTCCGAGGAGGACTTCACCTCGGTCATCGACACCAACCTCACCGGCACCTTCCGGGTCGTCAAGCGCGCCAACCGCGGCATGCTGCGCGCCAAGAAGGGCCGCGTCGTCCTGATCTCGTCGGTGGTCGGGCTGCTCGGCTCGGCGGGCCAGGCGAACTACGCCGCCTCCAAGGCCGCGCTGGTCGGCTTCGCGCGGTCCCTCGCGCGTGAGCTGGGTTCGCGCAACATCACCTTCAACGTCGTCGCCCCCGGTTTCGTCGACACCGACATGACCCGGGTGCTCTCCGACGAGCAGCGCGCCGAGTACGTGGCGCAGGTGCCGCTGCGCCGCTACGCGCAGCCGGAGGAGATCGCCGCGGCGGTGCGGTTCCTCGCCTCGGACGACGCCTCGTACATCACTGGAGCCGTCATCCCCGTAGACGGCGGACTGGGAATGGGTCACTGATCACCATGAGCGGAATCCTCGAGGGCAAGCGCGTCCTGATCACCGGTGTGCTGATGGAGTCCTCCATCGCGTTCCACACCGCCAAGCTCGCTCAGGAGCAGGGCGCCGAGATCATCCTGACCGCGTTCCCGCGGCCCACGCTGACCGAGCGCATCGCGAAGAAGCTGCCGAAGCCCACCAAGGTCATCGAGCTCGACGTCACCAACGACGAGCACCTCGGCCGCCTCGCCGACATCGTCGGCGAGGAGCTCGGCGGCCTCGACGGCGTCGTGCACTCCATCGGGTTCGCGCCGCAGGACGCGCTCGGCGGCAACTTCCTCAACACGCCGTTCGAGTCCGTCGCCACCGCGATGCACGTCTCGGCGTACTCCCTGAAGTCGTTGACCATGGCGTGCCTGCCGCTGATGCAGAACGGCGGCTCGGTCGTCGGCCTCACCTTCGACGCCCAGTACGCCTGGCCGCAGTACGACTGGATGGGCCCGGCCAAGGCCGCCCTGGAGGCCACCAGCCGCTACATGGCGCGTGACCTCGGCAAGCAGAACATCCGCTGCAACCTCATCTCGGCGGGCCCGATCGGGTCCATGGCCGCCAAGTCCATCCCGGGCTTCGGCGAGCTGGCCTCCGTGTGGGACGACCGCTCCCCGCTGGAGTGGGACCTGAAGGACCCGGAGCCGGCCGGCCGCGGCGTCGTCGCGCTGCTGAGCGACTGGTTCCCGAAGACCACGGGCGAGATCATCCACGTCGACGGCGGTCTGCACGCCATCGGCGCCTGATCGACCGGTCGCCCGGTGATCGGCTGATCACCGCTGTTCGAGGGCTCGCATCCGTGCCGGGTGCGAGCCCTCGGCATGTCGCTCGTTCGGCCTATCCGGCCGGGCGGGGGCAGGGGGCGGCCAGGCATTCTGAGGAGGCGTTCACCACGCACCCCTCCCCAGCCCGGCCGAGGAGGTTACCTTGTGCGCCTGTACCGCTGCCTGGCCTCGATGACCGTCGCCGCGGCCCTCGTCCTGTCCACGCCGTACGACGCGATGCCGCACGCGCACGTGGCGGACGGCGAACCGCAGGATCCGCCGCCGTTCGGTGCCACGTGCCGCACCGGCGTCGAGGGGTCCCATGTGGTCGCCCACTGCCACAACCCCTATGTGGACATCGACCGGGTCCGTCTGCACATCGAGTGCGACCGATGGTGGGACCTCGACACGGACAGCGCGCCGGTGGACACCGAGCCCGCGATGACCGTGCGCCTGACCGGCCGCTGCTGGAAGGAAGTCCGCTCGGCGTGGGTCAGTCACCAGAACCGGGGGAGCTGAACCGGCCCGGGCGGCACTGGAACGGATAGCTCGCCGCCTCCGTGGCGGCCGTCCCGGCGTCGCCCACGCGGATGGCGTCCAGCAGCCGGCCGTGGTCCATGTACGTCTCCGGGGTCAGCTCCTCGCCGACGTCCTCGCGCAGCCAGTCCCGCATCACCTCGCCGAGGTCGGCGTACATCGCGGTCATCACGTCGTTGTGCGAAGCGGCCACCACGGCCAGGTGGAAGGTGGCGTCCGCCGCGACGAACGCCTCCGCGTCCCCCGACCCCCAGGCCTCCTCGCGCCGCAGCAGCAGCGCGTCGAGCTGCTTGAGGTCCTTCTCCGTGCGCCGCTCGGCGGCCAGCCTCGCGGCGGCCGACTCCAGCGTGGAGCGCACCTCGGCGATGTGCCTGGGGTCGGCGCCGGCGAACCGGCGGTGCATGACGCCGGCCAGCTCACTGGTCGCGACGACGTACGTGCCGGAGCCCTGACGGATGTCCAGCAGGCCGTTGTGCGCCAGCGCGCGGACGGCCTCGCGGACCGTGTTGCGGGCGACCCCGAGCTGCTCGACCAGCTCGGGTTCCGTAGGGATGCGCGAGCCGACCGGCCACTCGCCAGACGCGATCTGGCTGCGCAGTGCGGCGATGACCTGCTCGGACAGCGCCGAACGGCGGGGATGGCTCAGGGGCATGGCACACCTTCGCACGGGAGCTGCGGCCTCGGACCGCACCGGAATGGACAACCAATCATCCCATGATTCTATGATGGGCGGCATGGCGAGCGAGGAAGCCCGGACGCAGGACCACCCCGACATACGCGGTTCGGCCACGGACGAGCGCCGAGGCGCGGCGGAGGGCTCACCCATGCGCGCGTGGAGCGATGCGAGTGGTACGAGCGGTACGGCGGCCGGGGCATCGCACGCGCGCGCGTGGACCACGCGGCTGGTCGTCGTCGGCATCGTGCTCTCCGCGCTGAACCTCCGCCCCGCCATCACCAGCCTCGGCGCGCTCCTGGAGGAGGTCCGCGACGGGCTCGGCATGAGCGGCAGCGTGGCCGGCCTGCTCACCTCCGTGCCGCCGCTCTGCTTCGCCGTCTTCGGCGTCATGGCACCGAGGCTGGCCCGCCGCTTCGGGCTGGGCGCCGTCGTGTGCGCCGGCATGGCCGCCATCACGGCGGGCCTGCTCATCCGGCCGTACGCGGGCGGCACGGCCGGGTTCCTGGCCGCCAGCGCCCTCGCCCTGATGGGCATCGCGGTCAGCAACGTCCTGATGCCGGTCATCGTCAAGCGCTGGTTCCCGGACCGGGTCGGCTCCATGACCGGCCTGTACTCCATGGCACTGGCGCTCGGCACCTCCCTCGCGGCCGCGGTGACCGTGCCGATGACGCAGGCCATGGGCGGCGGTTGGCAGGCGGGGCTCGCCGTGTGGGCGGCGCTGGCGGCCGCGGCCGTGGTGCCGTGGATTCCGTTCGTGAGGGACCGGGAGGGCGCACGCACCACCCGTCCGGCGGCCGCCGCACGGGCGCCCGGACGTGAGCCGCGCGCGCGCGAGGACGCCGCCCCGGCTCCCGCCCTGCGGATCACCCGGAGCCGCACCGCCTGGGCGCTCGCCGCCTTCTTCGGGCTCCAGGCCACCGCCGCGTACATCACGATGGGCTGGATGGCGCAGATCTTCCGCGACGCGGGCGTCGCCGCGGGGACGGCCGGACTGCTCCTCGCCGTCACGATGGTGATGGGCGTGCCGCTGGCCTTCGTCATCCCGCGCCTCGCCACCCGGCTGCCCCAGCAGGGCCCGATCGTGCTGGCGCTGGGTGTCTGCGGACTCGCCGGATACGCCGGGCTCTACCTCGCGCCCGCCCAGGGCGCCTGGGCCTGGGCGCTGCTGCTCGGCGTCTCCAACTGTGCCTTCCCGCTGGCTCTCACCATGGTCGGGATGCGTGCCCGCACCGGCGCCGGCGTCGCCCAGCTGTCGGCGTTCGCGCAGAGCACCGGCTATCTGATCTCCATCCCCGGGCCTCTGCTGGTGGGTGTCCTCTACCAGCACAGCGGGGGCTGGGGCCTGCCGCTCGCGCTGATGGCCGCGCTGATGGTCCCGCAGATGGCGGTGGGCATCCTGGCGGGACGCAACCGCACGGTGGAGGACGAGGCGGCGCGCTGACCCCCGAGGGTCCGGCCCGGGAGCGGGGTGCGAGACTTGCCTCATGCCAGTGCTCGACCCGAATCCCCACAACGGCCAGAAGAAGATGCTGCTCGTCTTCGGCTCGTTCCTCGCCATCTTCGTGATCATCGCCGTCATCGCGTCGATCGCCTCCCCGTGACGGCGGTCGCCCGACAGTGACCGCGCTCGCCTCTCCCTGCCAGGGGATGGTGGGGCTAGCCCCACCATCCCCTAGGGGGTGAGGGTCAGGGTCAAGTGGGTGGATCACCGGATGGGTTGGCGGCTCTTCGTTCCGTAGCTTCGAAGTGTGGCCGGGGGACCCGGGCCACCTCTCGTCGAGGACGGACCACGGAGGCAGCATGTCGGCCAGCACGCACACCCGGCCCCGCCCGGCGACCACGGGCCGTGCCGACATCCGGCTGCCCTGGTGGGCGCTCGCCCTGCCGACGCTCGCCTTCGTCGCCCTCCTGACGCTGATCCTGAACCCCGCCGAGGCCCACGCGGCGAGCGGCGAGCCGACGATCAGCCACCTCGTGGAACGCGCCCATCAGCTGATATCGCGCTGAGCACGCCCCGGGGCGCCCGTCAACTCCTGGCGCCCCATGGCCTGTTTCATGCGAAGCTGGATCTCATGAGCGTCGCTGAACCCCGCAGGATTGTCCTCTTCCGGCATGCGAAAGCCGACTGGCCACAGGTGAACGATCACGAGCGGCCGCTCGCCGAGCGGGGCCGCAAGGACGCCCCTGTCGCCGGCCGCAAGCTGGCCGACTCCGGCATCTCCTTCGACCTGGCCCTCTGCTCCACGGCGACCCGGACCCGCGAGACCTGGAAGCTCGCCGTCCACGAGTTCCCGCACCGGCCGAAGACGGTCTACGAGGAGCGGATCTACGAGGCCTCGCCCGGCGAGCTGATCGCCGTGCTCAACGAGACCCCCGACGACGCCCAGAACGTCGTGCTGATCGGCCACAACCCCGGCGTCCAGGGCCTCGCCGAGGTGCTGTCCGGCTCAGCCGACTCCGAGGCACGCGAGCGGATGAGCCACCGTGGCTTCCCGGCCGCCGCCTTCGCCGTGCTGTCCTTCACGGGCTCCTGGAAGTCCCTGGAACCGGGCGTGGCCACCCTGGTGGACTACTGGGCCCCGTCCGAGTGACCCTCCGCGCACACCGAAGGCCCGGCACGACACGGTGCCGGGCCCGTCGGACGCGAGCGTGGAGGGGACTCGGCCCTCCTCGGGAGAGGGGGCTCAGCCCTCCCAGGGAGAGGAGACTCCCGGCCCTCCCCAGAAGGAGACCTCAGTCCTCCTCGTGCGCGTCCGCCGCCTCGACCTCCTCGCGGGTGACCCCGAGCAGGTAGAGGACCGTGTCCAGGAAGGGCACGTTCACCGCGGTGTGCGCCGCCTCGCGCACCACCGGCTTGGCGTTGAAGGCGACCCCCAGCCCGGCCGAGTTCAGCATGTCGAGGTCGTTGGCGCCGTCACCGATCGCCACCGTCTGCGACAGCGGCACGCCCGCCTCCCCGGCGAACCGGCGCAGCAGCCGCGCCTTGCCCGCCCGGTCCACGATCTCGCCGGTGACCCGGCCGGTCAGCCTGCCGTCGACGATCTCCAGCGTGTTGGCCTGCGCGAAGTCGAGGCCCAGCCGCTCCTTGAGGTCGTCGGTGACCTGGGTGAACCCGCCCGAGACGACACCCACTTGGTAGCCGAGCCGCTTCAGGGTGCGGATCAGCGTGCGCGCGCCCGGCGTCAGCCGCACCTCGCTGCGCACCTTGTCCACCACCGACGCGTCCAGCCCCTTCAGCAGCGCGACGCGCGCGTGCAGCGACTGCTCGAAGTCCAGCTCCCCGCGCATCGCGGCCGCCGTCACCTCGGCGACCTCGGCCTCGCAGCCGGCGTGCCCGGCGAAGAGCTCGATCACCTCGTCCTGGATGAGGGTCGAGTCCACGTCCATCACGACCAGCCGCTGAGCGCGCCGGTGCAGGCCCGCCGCCACGACGGCCACGTCCACGCCGAGTGCCGCCGCCTCGATCGCCAGGGCGGTGCGCAGCGGCTCGGTCTCCACGCCGGACACCGCGAACTCGACCGCCGTCACGGGGTACTTGGCGAGCCGGAAGATGCGGTCGATGTTGCCGCCCGCCTTGGTGATCCGCGCGGCGATCGCGGCCGTGGCCTCGGCGGTGAGCGGATGTCCGAGCACCGTCACAAGGGACCGGCCATGACCGCGCGGCCGGTTGTCGCCGAGGCCGGAGATGATCTCGGCCTGCATCCTCATCGAGTCGGCCCAGCTGTGGACGGTCGACCGCAGCTCGCCTTCCAGGCCCCGGGGCGGCTCGGTCACGAGCGCGCACAGCACCATCCGGCCTCGCGTCACGACCTGCTCGATGTCGACCACGTCGACGGAGAAGGCGGCGAGGGTGTCGAAGAGTCCGGCCGTGATGCCCGGCCTGTCCTTGCCGAAGATCTTGACAAGGAGAGTCGGGACGTCAGAGGTCTGCGAAGCGCTCATGGTGTTCCCAAGGTAACCGGCAGGCGGTGTCGATCGCCCGCGAGGTCCGCCTGACGGACACGGAACACTCGATAACCCTGGATGGCGCTCCGGTGGCGGGCGCCTGACGGATCGACCACGGTGCCCGCCCCACACCCGCCTCACCGGGCACGCTTCGACCGCCCCGGCGGCAAAGGACCCGGGGGCGGACGCCCCGGGGGTGGTGGACCAGGTGGCGGAGGGCCGGGCGGTGGTGGGCCTGGTGGCGGAGGGCCGGGCGGTGGTGGTCCGGGCGGTGGTGGTCCGGGTGGCGTGGAACCAGGTGGCGGGGGGCCGTCCCCCGGCGAAGGTACCCCCGCCGCTCCCCGAGGCATCCGAGACGGCGGCGTATCGAACGGCCGGGACACGGTAGGCGCCCCGAAGACGTCGTCCTCGTCTCCGTCACCGCCCCCTGACACCCGGTCGCCGCCGTCACCGCCCCCTGACACCCGGTCCCCGTCGTCGCCGCGCACCACCGCGTCCGGCGGCCGTGCGTCCTCCGGCTCCCGCAGCCCCTCCGGCAGCCGCAGATAGGGATTCGTGTCAGGGTTCGGCGGCCGGTACGGCACACCGACCGCGTACGGCCCCGAGGTCGCCCCGTACTCCGGCGCCCCCGCCGTCACGTCACCGAGTCCCAGCGGCGCCGCCCGCCGCCCCGCGGCCCCGCTCGCGTACGCCAGCAGCGCCCCGGCGGCCCCCGCACCGGCCCCCCACAGCGCCCCGAGCAACAGCGCCATGCCAGGATTCCCGCGCAGCTCCACTCCCGCCCCGAACGCGTCGAAGCCCAGCACGGACAGCGAGGCGTCCACGGACAGCTCGGTCAGCCACCCCAGCAAGGGCAACGCCAACGCGGTCGCGCACCCGAGCCGCAGCGCGCACCGGCCGGCGAAACCGAGGGCACCGGGACCCCGTACACCCCCGGCGTCCGCCTCCAGCGGTGTCCGCACCCCTACCAGGACCCCCGCGAGCAGCATCATGACCACCGCCGCCACCCCCAGCAGCCACACCCGTCCGTCCAGTTCCGCGAGCCGCGCCAGCGTCACCGGCCGGTCCGAGTCGACGAGCAGGTCGTTCAGCGGATCCGGCAGGAAGCGGGCGAGCGCCCCCGACGCCTCCCCGTGCCACGGCACGAACAGGCCGAGGGGGATGCCCAGCCACACCCCGTTCGGCGCGCCCAGCAGCGCCGCCCCGGCGATCCGTCGGGGATGGTCGTCGCCGATCGCCGCGTACGCCGCCGCCGCGAGCCCCGCCGCCACCGCGACCAGCACCACCGTGACCAGCGCGGACACGGCCGGCCGTACGACCCGGTGCACCGCGTCCCAGCCGCGCGGCAGGGGAGTGCGGCGGGAGGCCAGCAACGCGATCAGCAGCACGCCGGCGGCCCAGCACAACCCGCCGAGCAGCGTCGGCGCCGTGTCGACACCGAACCCCACCTCGGCCCGCGCGTCGATCAGGTCGCCGACCCGGTCGGGCAGCAGCCCGCCGATGTCTCCGACGTCACCGAGCCCGGGAATCCCGATGTCCCCGGAACCCGCGCCGCCGGGCAGGTCCTCCAGGCCGAGGGCGCCCCCGTCGATCGTGATGACGTCCTGCCCGGCCCACGCCAGCCCGCCCAGCGTCGCCACGAACAGGGCGACCACCGCACCCGCGCGCGCGAGGAGTTCGGACGGGGCGATCACAACTCCCGCCGCCCGCAAGGACCGTAGGAAGAACCAGGACAGCAGCAGCGCGCCCACCAGGCTCACGCCCAATGGCGTGATCTCGATGGCTGTGGTGGCCTCCGTGCCGCTCAGCCCGAAGGCGGACACATCACCGGACGGCGTGACCGAACCACCCGCCCCGAGGGCCACCACCGCCGCGGTCATCGGCCCCAGCGAACCGGCCGAGTCCACCTCCAGCAGCCGCAGTCCGAGCGCCGCCGTGCCGGCCATCCCGATCAGTGCCCAGCTCACGGAGGCGATCGCGGACAGCAGGATGTCGGCCCACGGCAGCCTCGCGCCGTACCCGGCCTTCTCGACACTCACGGCAGACCCCCCGATCCGCGGCACGGCGTCGCCGCCGCGCGTGTCCCCCTCGCGTGGGATTACCACTCTCCGGGCCGGTTTCCACCCCGTCAACGGCGCGCGGTGTCACGCCCGTACGCGGTCTTCACAAGGCCCGACTTTCGGTCAGGGGGCCGCTACTGAAATAGTTCCCCCCGATGTTCGACATCCCTAGACTCCCTGCGACGGGGGTAATTCGGGGGACAACTCAGTGGGGCATGGAGTGCCGGAACTCGTACTGCAAACCAATGGACGGACCTGGACGCTCGACCCGTCCAGGGCTTACACACTTGGACGCGATCCGCAAGGTGACATCGTGTTCGACGACGCCAGAGTCTCCTGGCGGCACGCAACGGTCAGTTTCAACGGCCGTGGTTGGGTCATCGAGGACCACGGCAGCACCAACGGCACGTTCGTGCAGGGCCAGCGCATCCATCAGGTGGAGATCGGCCCCGGCTCGGCCGTCAACCTCGGCAACGCGACCGACGGACCGCAGCTGAGCCTGTCCGGCGCCGCGGCCGCCGTCGCGCCCCAGGGCCAGCCGCAGCAGCAGCCGTTCGCGGCGCAGGGCGCGAACCCGGGCTGGTCGCAGCAGGCGCCGCAGCAGCAGTCGCCGCAGGCCGGGTGGCAGCAGCCGCAGCAGCAGGCGCCGCACATTCCGCAGCAGCAGGGCGCCGGCGGTGCGGCGGGGGCACCACCGGTCTACGGCGATCGCAGCCCGACCACGTTCCACCAGTTCTCGCTCGGCCGCGTGATGCGCATCGGCCGTGCCCTGGAGAACGACCTGGTCGTCTCCGACCTCCAGGTCTCGCGCAACCACGCCGAGTTCCACTCCACGCCCGACGGGCGCATGGAGATCCGCGACCTCGGCTCGCACAACGGCACGTACGTCAACGGTCTGCCGATCCCCAAGGGCGGCTCCCAGCTGCTGGGCCCGACCGACATCGTGGGCGTCGGTCACTCGACGTTCCGGATCGTCGGCGACCGGCTGGAGGAGTTCGTCGACACCGGCGAGGTGTCCTTCTCCGCCCGCCACCTCACGGTCACCGTCGACGGCGGCAAGCAGATCCTCAAGGACGTCTCCTTCGGCGTCCCGGAGAAGTCGCTGATCGCGGTCATCGGCCCCTCCGGTTCCGGGAAGTCGACCCTGCTGAAGGCGCTGACCGGCTACCGGCCCGCCAACCAGGGCGAGGTGCTGTACGACAACCGGAACCTCTACAAGCAGTTCGCCGAGCTGCGCCAGCGCATCGGTCTGGTCCCGCAGGACGACATCCTGCACAAGGAGCTGACCGTCAAGAAGGCCCTCAAGTACGCGGCCAAGCTGCGCTTCCCGGCCGACACCACGGCCGCCGAGCGTGAGGCCCGCATCGACGAGGTGCTGCGCGAGCTCAAGCTCGACATCCACAAGGACAAGAAGGTCACCTCCCTGTCCGGCGGCCAGCGCAAGCGCGTGTCCGTCGCCCTGGAGCTGCTGACCAAGCCGTCGCTGATCTTCCTGGACGAGCCGACCTCCGGCCTCGACCCGGGCATGGACCGCGACGTCATGCAGCTGCTGCGCGGCCTCGCCGACGACGGCCGTACGGTCCTCGTGGTCACCCACTCCGTGGCCGAGCTGGCACTGTGTGACAAGCTCCTGGTGATGGCCCCAGGGGGCTCGGTCGCCTACTTCGGCCCTCCCGAGGAGGCGCTGAACTTCTTCGGCTACGACACCTGGGCCGATGTCTTCTCCGCCTTCGAGAACTACCGCGACTACGACTGGGCGGGCCGCTGGAAGGGCTCGCAGCACTACCAGATGTACGCCGCGGACATCGACGCCGTCGCCCCGCAGGCCGTACAGATGCCGGCCATGCAGGCGATGAAGCCGCCCAAGCCGCAGGGCTGGATGTCGCAGTTCGTGACGCTGGTCCGCCGCTATGTGTCGGTGATCGCCTCCGACAAGGGCTTCCTGGCCCTGATGGTGATCCTGCCGGCCGTCCTCGGCGCGGTCAGCCTGCTCATCGAGCCGGACAACGGCCTGCTGCCCAACGAGCCCAACCAGACCGGCCGGATCATCCCCAACGGCACGGCCACCACGGTCCTGCTGATCCTCGCGGTCGGTGCCTGTTTCGCCGGCGCCGCCAACTCGGTCCGCGAGCTGATCAAGGAACGGGTCATCTACGAGCGGGAGCGCGCGACCGGCCTGTCCCGCTCGGCGTATCTGATGTCGAAGGTGTTCGTGCTCGGCATGATCACCGTGTTCCAGGGCCTGCTCGTCGGTGTGATCGGCTTCTCCAGCCGGGAGCTGCCGGCGGAGGGCCTGGTGCTGGGCAGCGCGACGATGGTCGAGCTCTCCCTGCCGATCATGGCGCTGGGCTTCAGCTCGATGATGTTCGGCCTGATCATCTCGTCGCTGGTGAAGACGGCCGAGAAGACCATGCCGCTGCTGGTCATGTTCGCGATCATCCAGGTCGTCTTCACGGGCTGCCTGTTCGCCCTGAACGGCGCGGTCGGCGTCAACCAGTTCTCGTACCTGATGCCGTCCCGCTGGGCGGTCGCCGCCGCGGGTGCCACGCTGGACTTCAACAGGATCAGCCCGCCCGAGGAGGGTGTCGGCAACGACCCGCTGTGGGAGCACACGGTCGGCGCGTGGACCCTGGACATGCTCGCCCTGATCGCGCTCGGCGTGATCTGCGGCTTCTTCGTGGCCCGCTTCCTGCGCCGCCACGAGCCCGAGGTCATGCGCAAGTAACCGGCCCCGCGAACACGCCGAAGGGCGGCACCCCCCGTCAGGAGGGGTGCCGCCCTTCGCGTCGTATGGCCGGCGTCGTACGGCGGGCAGAGGCCCGCGCTTACCTCAGCACGCGCCGTGCGTCGGTCAGTACGCGCTGTTGACGTTGTCGATCGAGCCGTACCGGTCGGCCGCGTAGTTGGCGGCGGCGGTGATGTTGGCGACCGGGTCGTAGATGTTCCAGGAGGTGCCCGGCACGTGGTACGCCTTGAACGTCGGCGGGATCACCTGGAGCAGGCCCTTGGACGGGATGCCGTTGATGGCGTTGATGTCCCAGTTGTTGATCGCGTTCGGGTTGCCCGACGACTCGCGCATGATGTTCTTGTGCAGGCCGTGGTAGGAGCCCGGTATGCCCTTGGCCTTCATGATCGACAGCGCCTCGCGGATCCAGCCGTCGAGGTTGTTGCCGTAGGCCTTCTTCGCGGCGACGGGCTGGAACGCGATGCGCTCGACGGAGCGGCTCGCGGCGGCCTTCGCCTCGCGCTGACGCTCCGCCTTCTTGGCGGCGGCGGCCTGCGCGGCGGCCTTCTTCTTGGCGGCGGTCTCGGCTGCGGCCTTCTGCTTCGCCTCGATGGCCTGGACCTTCAGGCTGGCACCGGCGAGCTGGTCGGTGACGTCGGCCTCGACGCCCTTCACCGGCTCGGAGCTGAAGGCGACCTTCGCCGGGGCGGCGGCGTCGGTGGTGGTCTGCCCGCCCGAGGGTACCGCGGAGAACGCGAGGGCAGCGGCGCCGAGCGTGGCAACACCGGCGAGGGCGATCTTGTTCGTCTTCGTCAGGGCGCGACTGCGGTCGCGAAGGGTGTTCTTGGGCATGGCAGGTGGACCTCTTCGAATAGCGCGGAGGTCGCTCACTTCAGTGCGGGGCCAGGTGCTTCCCGCGTGAACGCCGCGGGCGGAACCCACGGCGCTGAGCGACGGCAGCCATTCTTAGCGGCCGCAAAAGCCACCGGCAAAGGTGTGACCTACGATGCCGGGTAGTGGATCAGGTAGGGGCAAATCGGGACAGACCAGAGCGTCCTTCCCGCTCGCTCTGGGTGCATTTATCTCCTATTGACCTTCGTACGTGACTTGCGCCCTATGTGGGGCCTCACATCGGCGGACTAGCAGTCTCACCGGGAGTTGCTGGAGCAATGCTCGCTGTCACGGACTTCTCCGGGAGGAGGAGATGCGCGTCCCCGAACTCGTGCCACAGGTAGCGATGGCGCAGCGCCTCCTCATACCCGCGGTCGATCGCCGCGGCGCCGGCCACCGCCTCCAGCATCAGCAGATGCGAGGCCTCCGGCTCGTGCAGCCCGGTCACCAGCCCGTCCACCACCCGCACACCGCGCTCCGGCGTCACCACGAGATCCGTCCACCCCTCGGCCGCCCGGACCACCCCGTCCGGCCCCGCGGCCGACTCCACGGCGCGCACGGCGGTCGTGCCCACCGCGACCACCCGGCCGTCCCCGGCCCGCACGGCGTTGATCAGCCGCGCCGACGCCTCCGGCACCACGAACCGCTCCGGATACGGCGGCTCGTGCGCCTCCGCCGAGGCCACCCCTGTATGCAGCGTGACCGGCGCGAACTGCACACCCCGGCTCACCAGCTCGGCCACCATCCGGTGGGTGAAGGGCCGCGCCGCACTCGGCATCTCCGCGCTGCCGGACCCTTCGGCCCACGGATCGGGCAGCGCGAACACCGTCTGGTACGCGGACAGCGGCTGATCGCGCTTCGTATAGGAGTAGCGGATGGGCCGCCCGTGCTCACGCAGCAGCTCGCACACCCGCGCCCCGTCCGCCCGTGCCCACCACAGACGCTCGCCCCGCGCGCTCAGCGGCTCCTCCAGCACCAGCCGCCCACCCCCGGGCAGTCGCACCTCCGTCCCCACCGGGCCGCCCGCACGCGCGCGTGTGGTGCCGCTCCCGTCCGGATCCCGCAGCTCCACGGCCCACCGCCCGTCGTCGCCGAGCGTCGAGAAGTGCACCACCACACGCGCGTGCCCAGCCCACCCGTCCACCGCCGCGGCCAGCGTCGGAGAGGTGTTCACGACCAGCAGATCGCCCGCCCGCAGCAGCTGCGGCAGCTCCGCGAACGCATGGTGCGACACCTCCGTGCCCCGCGACACCAGCAGCCGTACGGCATCCCGCTCCAGCCCCGGCCCGCGCTGTTCCGCCGGCACGCGCGCGGACAGCTCCTCGGGCACCCGCCCCCACCGGCGGACGGGCTCGACCGACGTCACCCCGAGCGCCGACGTCATCGCGTCCCCTCCAGCAGGGCGGGCGCTCCGTAGCGGCCGCTCGCCGGCCGTTCGTCCAGCAGCCGCAGGAACGCCGGCACAACACTCGCCGGCTCCGGCCGCGGATCCTCGTCCTCCGGTACCGCCGCCGCGTACAGCTCCGTCGCCATGTCCCCGGGGTCGACCGCCCAGACCCGCAGCCGGTGCTCCTCCGCGGCGAGCACCGCCGCGAGGTGGTCCAGGGCCGCCTTGGACGCCCCGTAACCGCCCCATGTCTCGTAGGCCTCGGCGGCCGCGTCCGAGCTGACCGTGATCACCGCGCCCTGCCGGGAGGTCCGCAGCAGGGGCATCGCCTCCTGGACCAGGCCCAACGCGGCCACCACGTTCACCTCCAGCGCCCGCCGCAGCCCGTCCAGGGACAGCCGGTCCAGCCGGACCAGCGGCTCGGCGCCCAGCGCGCTCGCGTTGCTCACCACCAGATCGACGCCGCCCAGCTTCCAGGCCGCCGCCACCAGCCCGGCCCGGTGCCCGGCGTCCGTGACATCCCCGGCGAGTGCCTCCACCCGCGTCCCGTACGTCGCGAGCGCCGCCGCCGTCTCCTTCAGCGTCCGCTCGCCCCTGGCGTCCAGCACCAGGTCCCAGCCACGCGTGGCAAGGGCCTCGGCGAGCGCCCGTCCCAGCCCTTTGGACGCCCCCGTGATGATCGCTACCGGCATGACACGTTCCCCTTGTCCTCGACGCCGCTCGATCGGCGTGGCCTCAACGTAGGAACCGGGGGTGCCGCCCCGCCTCGGACGGGGGCCGCAAACCGGCGGGGCCCTTCGTCCTAGGCCGCCGGGCCAGGACCTCGGGCCTAGGCCCAGCGGCCTAGGCGCTGCCGTCACCGGTCCGATCCGCGCTGTCACACCCCACCGGTAGCGTGGAAGCCATGAGTCAAGGTCCCCGGTCCGGCCTCGCCGCGGTGAGCACCGCGCTGCTGGCCATGAGCAGGCATCTCGAGGTGCGCGACGTCCTCAAGACGATCGTCGCCTCGGCCCGCGAGCTGCTCGACGCGCAGTACGCCGCGCTGGGCGTCCCGGACGACCACGGCGGCTTCGCGCAGTTCGTGGTCGACGGGGTGAGCGACGACCAGTGGAAGCGGATCGGCCCGCTGCCCCGCCAGCACGGCGTCCTCGCCGCGATGCTCCGCGAGGCCAAGCCGCAGCGCCTGGCCGACGTCCGCACGGACGCCCGCTTCGGAGGCTGGCCCTCCGCCCACCCCGACCTGGCCGACTTCCTGGGCCTGCCCATCCGTGACGGCGACGAGGTGATCGGCGCCCTCTTCCTGGCGAACAAGAACTGCCCCAAGCCGGAGGGCACCTGCGGCTTCGACGCCGACGACGAGGAACTGCTGGCCATCCTCGCCCAGCACGCCGCGATCGCCCTCACCAACGCCCGGCTCTACGAACGCAGCCGCGAGCTCACCATCGCCGAGGAGCGCTCCCGCCTGGCGCACGAACTGCACGACGCGGTCAGCCAGAAGCTGTTCTCGCTGCGCCTGACCGCCCAGGCGGCCGCCACCCTCGTCGACCGTGACCCGGCCCGCGCCAAGGGCGAGCTGCAGCAGGTGGCCGCGCTCGCCGCCGAGGCCACCGACGAGCTGCGCGCCGCCGTGGTCGAGTTGCGTCCCGCGGCCCTCGACGAGGACGGCCTCGTGGCAACCCTGCGCACCCAGGTGCACGTCCTCGACCGCGCCCACACCGCACGCGTGACGTTCACCGCCCAGGGCGTGCGCGCGCTGCCCGCCGCCCAGGAGGAGGCACTGCTGCGCGTCGCCCAGGAGGCACTGCACAACGCGCTGCGGCACTCCGGGGCCGAGCGGGTCGGCGTGACGCTGTTCCGGCGTGGCAGCAGCGCGGTCCTGCGCGTCACGGACGACGGCGGCGGCTTCGACCCGCGCGCGATACGCCGTGCCGGACGCCACCTCGGCCTGGTCTCCATGCGGGACCGGGCGGGCGGCGTGGGCGGCACGCTCACCGTGGAGTCGGCGCCCGGCAAGGGCACCACGATCGAGATGGAGGTCCCCGGTGGCTGACGCAATCAGGGTGCTGCTCGTCGACGACCACCAGGTGGTCCGCCGCGGTCTGCGCACCTTCCTCGAGGTGCAGGACGACATCGAGGTCGTGGGCGAGGCCGCGGACGGCGCCGAGGGGGTCGCCCGGGCCGAGGAACTGAAGCCGGACATCGTCCTGATGGACGTCAAGATGCCCGGCATGGACGGCGTCGAGGCGCTGCGCAAGCTGCGCGAGCTGGGCAACCCCGCGCGCGTGCTCATCGTCACCAGCTTCACCGAGCAGCGCACGGTCGTCCCGGCCCTGCGCGCCGGCGCCGCCGGGTACGTGTACAAGGACGTCGACCCCGACGCGCTCGCCGGCGCCATCCGCTCGGTGCACGCCGGGCACATCCTGCTCCAAGCCGAGGTGGCGGGCGCGCTGCTGTCCCAGGAGGAGACCAACTCCGGCCAGGGCCGGGCCGGTTCGCTCACCGATCGGGAGCGCGAGGTGCTCGGCCTGATAGCGGACGGCCGTTCCAACCGCGAGATCGCCCGCGCGCTGGTGCTCTCCGAGAAGACCGTCAAGACCCATGTGTCGAACATCCTGATGAAACTCGACCTGGCGGACCGCACCCAGGCCGCCCTGTGGGCCGTTCGCCATGGCGTGACGGGCTGAAACAGGCAGAAAAGCACTCGGTACGGCAATACGGAAGGTCTCGCTCCGGGCTGAGATTCATACCGTCGTGGGAATGTCCCCCGGATGGCGCATCCTCCGAGGGATGCCGGCGTTCTTCAGTGCGTGCTGCGGCGACTGGCCGCGGCAATCGCATCAGAAGGGCTTACGAAGTGAAGAACCTGAAGAAGGCAGCGGCCGTGACGATGGTGGCCGGGGGTCTGGTGGCCGCCGGCGCCGGTATGGCCTCCGCCACCGACGGATCGCTGGCCACCGGCAAGGCCGAGGGCTCGCCGGGCGTCGTCTCGGGCAACCTCGTCCAGGCCCCGGTGCACATCCCGGTGAACGTCGTCGGCAACAGCGTGAACGTCGTCGGCGTGCTGAACCCCGCCTTCGGCAACCTCGGCATCAATCGCTGAGCTTCCGCCGTGTCGGCCGTCGGCCCGGAGGACGTGGGCAACCTCCCACCCCACGTCCCCACCACCTGACGCCGACCGATCACCAAAGGGCTCCGCGAGTCACGGGACGACTCGCGGAGCCCTTTGCCATACCCGCTCCGCGGTGCCGGCCGTAGCTCGGCGCCGCCTGTTCCAGAGTCGTGCCTGTCCGGGAGCCCCGCCCGCTCCGCGGTGCCGGCCGTTCCGCAACGACGTCCGCCTTGCTTCCGCACCGCCTGTTCCGCAGCCTCTGCTGTACCGCAAGGACGCCTGCTTCGAGCCCCGCGTGCTGAGGGCCCCATGCTTCGCGCCCCGCCCGCTCTTCCCCGCCCGCCCGCTCCGTAGTGCCGGTCGGCGCCCGGCTGCTCTCCGCAGGGTCGGGGCCGGAGGCCCGGGGTGGCCTCACTGTCGCTCCCGCTCCTCCACGACTGAGTTGTACGCCGCGACCTGCGCGCGCCGAGCCGTCCGTTCCACCGGACGCAGCACCTGCGCCCGCGCCGCGATCTCCGAGGCGCTCACCGCACCCCCGTGCCCGTTCTCGTACGCGAGCGAGACCAGCACCCCGATCCGCTGGGCCAGCTCCAGCACGCGCACGGCTCGTCCCGGGTACCCCGGCGCGAGCACCTCCCGCCCCCGCTCGGCCCGCGCCCGGTAAGCGTCGATCGCCGCCTGGGCCACCGGCCCCGACGCGGCCACGTCCAGCCGCGTCAGGACCTCCGTCGCCTCCCTGAGCGCCTCGGCCAGCTCCCGCTCCGCCTCCCCGAGCGAGGGCACGTCGGCCGGCGGCGCCTCCCGCACCGGCAGGCAGTGCCACACCACCTCGACATGCACATCACCGTCCGGTCCGGCCTCGTGCACCTCCGGGACCAGCCCCAGCGCACCTCCGTGGCAGATCACCGCCTCCTCGGCCTCCAGCGCCCGCGCGTTGAAATCCGGCGGCCCGCTCAGCCCCAGCGGATGCCCCGGCGCCGGCAGCGCGACCCGCAGGCCGGTCGCCCCGAGCGCCCGCAGCCGCCCCAGCGCGAGGGTGAGCCCGACGGGCGCCGACTCACCCGGCAGCCCCTCCACCCGGTGCACGGCGTCCTCGCCGACGATGGCGAGGACGGCGTCGTCCGGCGAAATAAGTCCGGCGAAAAGGGCATTTCCCCATGCGGCAAGGCGTCCAGAGCGCGGTTCCGAGAGCATGCTCCCACCCTAAGTACCGGGCCGAGGGAATGGACCGGCCGACCGGTGGCGTAGATTTCCTTGAGGGCTCGCCCACCGGCGCGGCGGACCGAGCCGCAGCCGTACGCGACAGCCGAGACCGGCCACACTGCAAGGGGAGACAACGCGCTCATGAGCGATGTTCTGGAGCTTCAGGACGTATCCGTGGTCCGTGAGGGCCGGGCTCTGGTGGACCAGGTCTCCTGGTCGGTGAAGGAGGGCGAGCGCTGGGTCATCCTCGGCCCGAACGGCGCCGGCAAGACCACCCTCCTCAACGTCGCGTCCAGCTACCTCTACCCCAGCAAGGGCACCGCCACCATCCTCGGCGAGACCCTCGGCACGCCCGGTACCGACGTCTTCGAGCTGCGCCCCCGCATCGGCATCGCCGGCATCGCCATGGCCGACAAGCTGCCCAAGCGCCAGACGGTCCTGGAGACCGTGCTGACCGCCGCGTACGGCATGACGGCGGGGTGGCAGGAGGAGTACGAGGAGATCGACGAGCAGCGCGCCCGCGCCTTCCTCGACCGGCTCGGCATGTCCGACTACCTGGACCGCAGGTTCGGCACCCTCTCCGAGGGGGAGCGCAAGCGCACCCTGATCGCCCGCGCTCTGATGACCGACCCCGAGCTCCTCCTGCTCGACGAGCCCGCCGCCGGCCTGGACCTCGGAGGTCGCGAGGACCTCGTACGCCGCCTCGGCCGCCTCGCACGCGACCCGATCGCCCCCTCGATGATCATGGTCACCCACCACGTCGAGGAGATCGCCCCCGGCTTCACCCACGTGCTCATGATCCGCCAGGGCAAGGTGCTCGCCGCCGGACCGCTGGAGCTCGAACTCACCTCGCGCAACCTCTCCCTCTGCTTCGGTCTCCCGCTCGTCGTCGAGCAGGTCGGTGACCGCTGGACCGCGCAGGGCCTGCCGATGGCGTGAGCCGGTGAAGTCCCGCGCGGGCGCGGGTAATAGCCCCGCGCAAACCGCATCGCGCCCTGTCCGCGCACGTCCCGCGGTCCTACGATGACCGTGTGGAAATCGACGCGTGGGTGTGGTGGTTGATCGCGGCGGCCGGGCTCGGCATCGGGCTCGTGATCACCGCGATGCCCGAACTCGGCATGCTCGGGGTGGGCGCCGTCGCGGCCGCGGCGACCGCCGGCATCTTCGGCGGTGACGCCGTCTTCCAGGTCGTGGTCTTCGCCGTCGTCTCCACCGCCCTGATCGCGGTGGTACGCCCCATCGCCAACCGGCACCGCGCCCATCGGCCCCAACTCGTGACCGGGGTCGACGCCTTGAAGGGCAGACAAGCCGTCGTACTGGAACGCGTCGACGGATCCGGCGGACGCATCAAGCTGGCCGGAGAGGTCTGGTCGGCCCGCGCCCTCGACACCGGCCATGTCTTCGAAGTGGGTGAGCAGGTCGACGTCGTGGACATCGAGGGAGCCACCGCCATCGTCATGTGACCTCGCCCGCCCCCAAGGTGGCCGAACACCGCACCTGCCGTGCGACGGTCTGTCAGACTCGTCCAGCAAGATCTTCAACAACCTTAAGATCTGCACCAGTAGGATCTGCGGAACGCGGATCCACCGAACGCGCCGAGGCGGAGAAGGGTACGGGGAGCGACGATGGAACCGGTCATCATCGTCCTGATCATTCTGGTGGTGTTGGTCTTCATCGCCCTGATCAAGACGATCCAGGTCATCCCACAGGCCAGCGCCGCCATCGTGGAGCGCTTCGGCCGCTACACGCGGACGCTGAACGCGGGCCTCAACATCGTCGTGCCGTTCATCGACACCATCCGCAACCGCATCGACCTGCGCGAACAGGTCGTCCCGTTCCCGCCGCAGCCGGTGATCACCCAGGACAACCTGGTCGTCAACATCGACACGGTCATCTACTACCAGGTCACCGACGCGAGGGCCGCGACGTACGAAGTCGCCAGCTACATCCAGGCCATCGAGCAGCTGACGGTCACCACCCTGCGCAACATCATCGGCGGCATGGACCTGGAGCGCACCCTCACCTCCCGCGAGGAGATCAACGCGGCCCTGCGCGGCGTCCTCGACGAGGCCACCGGCAAGTGGGGCATCCGCGTCAACCGCGTCGAGCTCAAGGCGATCGAACCGCCCACCTCCATCCAGGACTCGATGGAGAAGCAGATGCGCGCCGACCGCGACAAGCGCGCCGCGATCCTCCAGGCCGAAGGTGTCCGGCAGTCCGAGATCCTGCGCGCCGAGGGCGAGAAGCAGTCCCAGATCCTGCGCGCAGAAGGTGAGGCCAAGGCCGCCGCACTGCGCGCCGAGGGCGAGGCCCAGGCCGTCCGTACGGTCTTCGAGGCCATCCACGCCGGCGACCCGGACCAGAAGCTCCTCAGCTACCAGTACCTCCAGATGCTGCCGAAGATCGCCGAGGGCGACGCCAACAAGCTCTGGATCGTCCCCAGCGAAATCGGAGACGCCCTCAAGGGCCTGTCCGGCGCCATGGGCAACTTCGGCTCGGGCCTGGGCGGTTCGGGCAACGGCGGCGGTTCGGGCAACGGCACGGGCTCGGGTACGGAACGCCGGGAGAAGCCGTCGATCGACTGACGACTCCTGAGGATGCGGGCAACCCCGCGCCCTTGTGCTTTGTCTCTCAGGGGCGCGGGGAACTGCCCGACAAGCCACACACGACCAACGGACGACGAAACAGACCGGCGGCCCGACGGCCTAGGCCGCAGCGGACGCCAGCCACTCGGGCAACGCCTCGTAGTCGTCCTGCGCAAGAGCAAGAAGCATCGCGTCCGCCGGCGTCGGCTCGAACGGCTCCCGAAGCAGCGGCATCCCCGCCTCCTCCGGCGTCCGATTCGCCTTACGGTGGTTGTCCTCCGAGCACGAGGCCACCGTGTTCAGCCAGGTGTCCTGACCCCCCTGGGACCTCGGCAGCACGTGGTCCACGGTCGTCGCCCGACGACCGCAGTACGCGCACCTGTGCCGGTCCCGCACCAGCACACCCCGCCTCGACCACGGCGCTTGTCTTCGGAACGGCACCCGTACGTACCTGCACAACCTGATGACCCGGGGCGCCGGTATGTCGAGCGTCGCTCCGCGCATGCGCACTTCGGGGTGGGCCTGCTCGACGACGGCCTTGTCCTGGAGCACCAGAACGACGGCTCGATTCAACGTCACCGTCGACAGCGGCTCGAAGCTCGCGTTCAGTACCAGCGTGTCCCGCATACCAGCCCACCTCCCGTGTGCACCGGCCCACCCCATGGCGGGCTGGGATCAACTCTGGCCGTGCACGCCGAGATGGACAACGCAATATCCGCTGCTCCCACGAGGTGTGAACCCGTGGCCCCCGGCCACAAAAATGCCCGCCTCCGATCACTCCCAGACCAGAGGCGGGCAAACGTTCGGTGAACGTCAGGCTTCGGCGGGTACCTCGTACTCACCGATCAGCTGGGCGCGGCCCAGCGTGTGGAACCGCAGATTGAAGCCCACCACGGCCGGACTGGCGTCCGCGTCCGGACCGAGCTTGTCCTGGTCCACCGCGTACACCGTGAACACGTACCGGTGCGGCCCGTCCCCGGGCGGCGGAGCGGCACCGCCGAAGTCCTTCGTCCCGTAGTCGTTGCGCGCGTGCACAGCGCCCTCCGGCAGAGCCTCGAACTTACCGCTGCCCGCACCCGCCGGCAGCTCCGTCACCGAGACCGGGATGTCGAACAGGACCCAGTGCCAGAACCCGCTCCCCGTGGGGGCGTCCGGGTCGTAGCAGGTCACGGCGAAACTCCTGGTCTCAGCCGGGAAGCCCTCCCACCGCAGCTGCGGTGAGGTGTTGCCGGCCGCGTGGACCTGAGCGTCCTTGAGGGTCGCACCCTCGTGCACGTCCTCGCTCGTGACCGTGAACGCCGGCACGGGCGGATGGAAGTCGTGGGGGAGCGGCCGCCTCTTGAGCTCGGTCACCTCGGTACCTCCTGATCGGATGGTTCAGTGGGCTCCGAGCCTAGAACCAGTTCCGCTTGCTGCCGACTTCGGACAGCCACTGGTTGAGATAGGCCACCCAGTCGGTGCCCTGGTAGTCGTGCAGCCCCACCTGGAACGAGCGGAAGGTGTCGCTGCCCTCGCTGAACAGACCCGGCTTCTTGTCCA
The DNA here is from genome assembly GCF_040686175.1 of Streptomyces sp. NPDC086077. Lineage (NCBI taxonomy): Bacteria > Bacillati > Actinomycetota > Actinomycetes > Kitasatosporales > Streptomycetaceae > Streptomyces > Streptomyces sp. NPDC086077. Next base: position 34,803 of record NZ_JBFBJT010000072.1, read on the forward strand.
TCTCCAGCACGACGTCCATCGCCTGAGCGTCGGCAACGAAGCTCAACTCGACCTGGTTCAGACCCCGGTACTGCTGCGGCGGCAGGAACTCGATCTCCTGGTAGAACGGCAGCTTCTGGCGCGTACCCCGGATGTGACCGCGCTCCATGTCCGCGTTCTTGAAGCGGAAGCCCAGCTGGATGAAGGCGTCCAGGATCGCCTTCTGCGCCGGCAGCGGGTGCACGTTGATCGGATCCAGGTCCCCGGAGTCCACGGCGCGCGCGATCTCCAGCTCGGTGGTCACGCCGATGTGCATCCCGCGCAGCGCCTGACCGTCGATCGTCGTGATCGGCGTCTCCCACGGGATGTCCAGCCCGAACGGCACCGCGTGCACGGCGTTCGCCTGGAGCTCGAAGGCACCGCCGAGGCGCACCTTCGTGAACTCGATGTCCTGCTTGTACTCGGTGTCCTGGCCCTCGACCTCGACCTTGGCCTGCAGCCCGACTGACAGCGCCTCGATCTGCTGGTTCACGGACCCGCCCTGGATGCGCACCTCGCCCTGGACGACGCCGCCCGGAACGACGTTGACCTCGGTCAGTACGGTCTCGACCGAGGCCCCACCGGCCCCCAGACTCGCGAGCAGCTTCTTGAACGCCATGTCTCTCCCTCGTTCACTACGTCTCTGATCACTACAAACGCGATCCGGCCGTGGCCGGTTCCGGGAACCCACCCTGGCAAGACGAAGGTCCTCTGACCACCCCGCCCGCCCCCGCCGTCTCCGTTACCCTCGGACGGCATGATCGCGACCTCCGACCGTACGCCTCTGCCCCGAAAGTTCTTCGACCGGCCCGTACTGGAAGTGGCCCCCGACCTTCTCGGCCGCATCCTCGTACGCACGACGCCGGACGGTCCGATCGCGCTGCGCCTGACAGAGGTGGAGGCCTATGACGGCCCGAACGACCCCGGCTCCCATGCCTACCGCGGACGCACCCCCCGCAACGACGTGATGTTCGGTCCGCCCGGTCGTGTGTACGTCTACTCCACCTATGGCATGTCAAGGCAGTCAGCATGAACGTCGACGTCCTCGCCCATCCTGCCGAAGAGGTCGCCCCCAGGCTGCTCGGAAGCGTCCTCACCTGCACGACCCCTGAGGGAACCGTGAGCATCGCCATCACGGAGACCGAGGCGTACTCCGGTACGGCTGACCCAGCCTCCCATGCCTACCGAGGCCGGACACCCCGTAACGCCGTCATGTTCGGACCCGCAGGACACCTGTACGTCTACCGGTCCCACGGTCTCCACTGGTGCGCCAACGTCGTCACAGGGACGGCCGGCATCGCCTCGGCTGTCCTCATCCGGGCAGGCAGGGTCATCGAGGGGGAAGACCTGGCACGCAAGCGGCGAGGGGAGGAGGTCGAGAGTCCACGCCTTGCCCGAGGGCCGGGGAACTTCTGCGAGGCACTCGGCATCACGGGAGAGCACAACGGCGCAGACCTCCTGGCAGGTACCTCGGTCATGTTGTCCGAGGGCGAGTCTGCACCTGCCGCGCTCATCCAGGTTGGTCCTCGGGTGGGCGTGAGCAAGGCCCACGACTGGCAGCACCGGTTCTACCTCGCCGGTGATCCGACGGTCTCGGCGTACCGACTGAGTCCGAGAGCCAAACCGTCCGCCGGAGCCTGAGCCGCTGTGCGCCTCGCTCACGGCTCGCCTGTGAGTCGGCGCAGTTGGGCCAGAAGATGCGTGATCGTTCGCGAGCGCGGCGCGTGACGCGTTCCTGGCCGGTCGAGATTTGGAGCGGGAGCGCTGGGAGCTGCGAACCGGAGAGGGTGTGGGGCCGCTGAAGTTCGGGATGTCTCCAGCCGAGGTCGCCGACGCACTGCTGGTCTCTGGGCCTCTGGTACGCGTCGGCGGTCCGTACGACCAGCAAGACCTCCCGGGCGGGGTGAAGGCGTTCTACGACGCGGGCAAGCTCGCATGCGTCGCGCTGGATGCAGTCACCGGTCCGCAGGTCTTCCTGGCCGGCTTCCCGTTGGCAGGGAGCGTCCGGTGCAGGGCCATCTCCTGCTTGTCGTTGCCTCGCCGATGCAACGACGTACATGCTTGGTGAGTCACCTACGGCATGCGGCACTGCATGAACGTGGCCTGCGGCCCCGAGGGCACGGCGAGCGCCGTCCTGCTCCGCGCCGGCGAGATCATCGAGGGTGCCGAGCTGGCCCGCACCCGTCGACTCTCGGCCCGACATGACAAGGAACTGGCCAAAGGTCCGGCGCGTCTGGCCACGGCCCTGGACGTGGACCGCGCCCTCGACGGCACCGACGCCTGCACCTCCGGTGACACCCCCGTGCGCATGCTGACCGGCACCCCGGTCCCCTCTGACCAGGCGCTCAGCGGGCCCCGCACGGGAGTGGCCGGCGACGGGGGCGACGGCGGCATCCACCCCTGGCGCTTCTGGGTCGCCAACGACCCGACGGTGAGCCCGTATCGGGCCCATGTGCCGAGGCGCCGCCGAAGTTGACGCGCCCTTGGAAGGTGCGTAATGTGGCCCGAGCCGCTGAACCGGGTACTGCGATCGTCAGCAGCCGGAGCGGCCAACCCACTACTTAACGAGCAGCCCTCAGCGGGGTCGGTTCCGGCGTGTTCGCATGCCTGAATTCGAAACCGCAACCCCCGATTATGAATCGGGCGGGGGAATCGGTTAACGTAGTGAATGTCGAAAGGCCGCGAGGCCTAAAGACAAACCCCCGCCGACCGGGAATCGGAACCGAAAGGATCTGATAGAGTCGGAAACGCAAGACCGAAGGGAAGCGCCCGGAGGAAAGCCGCGAGAGAGATTCTCGGGTGAGTACAAAGGAAGCGTCCGTTC
>NZ_JBFBJT010000073.1:0-37449 GCF_040686175.1 Streptomyces sp. NPDC086077
GCACCTGGACCAACCACAGCGCCCGGCGCAAGCGCAAGTTGCTCCTGCACCGCGAGGAGATCGCCACCGCGCGTACAGCGGTGGTCGCCCGGCCCCTCGCTTCCTTCGTTCTCAGCCCAGCGGCGCCTTCTCGAGGGACTTCTCCGTGGCCTCGGCCGCGGCCTTCTCCCCGGCCTTCTCCGCCGCCCTCTCCCGCTCCCGCGCCCCCTGGGCCGCGTCCTGTCGGAACGCCCAGGCCATCTTCGGCTCCATCGCGAACCGGAAGGCGCGTCGTACGGGCTTGGTGCACAGCAGCGTGACGGCGGCGGCCGCGAGCGCGCTCACGAGAATCTGGCCGAACGGCCGGTGCAGCCAGTCGGGCTCGAACCAGCCGCGGTAGTCACCGGCCTTCACCAGGAAGCCGTGGAGCAGATAGCCGTAGAGCGTGCCCGCGCCGAGCGCCGTGAACCACATTTGCCGGCCCGGCACCCAGGCGAAGAAGCAGGCGGTCAGCAGCAGCGAGCAGCCGAACAACGCGAGCACCATCACCGGACCCACCCACCACGGCGCGCCCATCTGCTGGGCGGCGTCCCGGTGGAAGAACCACCCGGTGCCCATCCGCGGCACCGTCCACCAGCCGACCGCCAGCGCGGCCGTGAACACGGGCACCGCCAGGATCCGCACCGACCGCCGGCGCACCATCTGGAAGTGCTCCGGCTTCATGCACAGGCCCAGCACGAAGTACGGCAGGAACTGGAGCACCCGCTGGAGGTCGAGGTCCTCGCCGATCGACGGGGAGACGGACGCCAGCATGGCGATGCCGAGCGCGAGGGGCAGCGGCCAACGCACCAGATTCCACAGGGGAGTGGTGAGCCGCCAGACGAACAGTGCGACCAGGAACCAGGTCAGATACCAGGGGTCGAGTAGACTTATGTCCTGACCCGGGTCATCGGCGACGACGCGCTTGAAGAGCGGATAGGCGGTCTCGAAGATGAGGTACGGCACGGCGACGCCGGTGACGAGTCTCTTCAACCGGTCGGGGCGCATGTCGAAACTGCGCGAGAAGTAGCCGGAGATGATGATGAACGCCGGCATGTGGAACGCGTACACAACGTGGTACACGCCTTCCAGGATCCGGCTGTCCTCCTTCAGCGGCTCCCACGCGTGAGCCACCGCCACCAGGACGATCGCCAGGTACTTGGCGTTGTCGAAGAAGGCATCGCGCTGTTTGACCTGTGCCTGAAACATCTGAGGCACCCTAGCCCCGCCCGTGGGCTCCCGTAAAACTCTCCACGTCATTCCGGGTTCAGTCGTCGGTCGCCTTTCTTTAGGTGCTGAGAAACCTCGGAAAACCGCGAAAACGGGCAATTGGAAATAACCCCGTGCGCGTTGTGGGCGACGTTGTGTGGGTGTGGAAACGATCAGGTTGAATTTCCGCGACGGCGGCTTGTCAATTCCCTTACGGGGCGCACGCGGTGGGCCTTCGGGGCAGCGCGGAGCGCGCCGGGGTGCGGCGCTGGTGTGGTCGGGGTTACGTCACGCGCCGCATAGGGGAGGCCTGTTGGTGGCACGATGGTTCTGGCGGGGGTCGCGCGGGCTCGTGGTCCCGGCCGGGAGAGCGGACCGACCGAGGGTGTGATCAGTTGTGGCCATTTCACTGTCAGTGGTGCTGCTGTTGGCGATCATCCTGGTGGTGATGATGCGTGGGGGCTCGATCAAGGCGGGACCCGCCATAGTGGCGATCCTCTTCGGCTTCTTCCTCGCCTCGACCGGGATGGCCCCGTCGATCAACCGCTTTCTCGACTCGATAGCGGACACGATCAACTCGATCAGCTTCTGACGGGCTCGACCGGCTTCCGGCGGCCGGTCCGGGAACGCCTCGGGGCCCGGCAGGAGGGTGAACCTCCTGCCGGGCCCCGAGGCGACAGAGCGGGCGACGGGAATCGAACCCGCGTAGCCAGTTTGGAAGACTGGGGCTCTACCATTGAGCTACGCCCGCGCACAACGCGCCGCAGGTCAGTAGCCCGCGGCACTGCAGGCATCGTAGCGGGTCGGCCGCCCTCGCCGCACACCCCGTTCCGCCCGGACGCCGACATCGCACCGCCCTCGGGGAAAGCGGCAGCTCCGCTGCCTGCGGGCATGTACCCTACGTGTCGCACCAGACGGGGTGTGGCGCAGCTTGGTAGCGCGTCCGCTTTGGGAGCGGAAGGCCGTGGGTTCAAATCCCGCCACCCCGACCACTCACCCGATCACCACGCGTGATCGCCTTTTGGGCCGTGTAGCCGCTGCCGTTACTATGCAAGCTGCACGCCCGTGTGTCTCATCACTGATAGTCCTCAGGGCGGCTACATCCGCCGGGCCCGTCGGGCGCCGGCAGAACCCGAGAAGTCAGCCACAAGGAGACCGAACCGTGAAGAGCGCCGTGGAGACCCTGAACCCGACCCGGGTTCGGCTCACTGTCGAGGTGCCCTTCGAGGAGCTCAAGGACAGCCTCGACGCGGCGTACAAGAAGATCAACCAGCAGGTCACGGTGAAGGGTTTCCGCAAGGGCAAGATCCCCGCCCGGGTCATCGACCAGCGGTTCGGCCGCGGCGCCGTGCTGGAGGAGGCCGTCAACGACGCGCTTCCGAAGTTCTACACGGAGGCTGTCAACGAGGCCGAGCTCAACGTGCTGGGCCAGCCCGAGGTCGACATCACCGAGCTGAAGGACAACGAGCTGCTGTCCTTCACCGCCGAGGTGGACATCCGCCCGGCCATCGAGATCCCGGACTACTCCGGCATCGAGGTCGAGGTCGACGCCGTCGAGGTCACCGAGGAGGACATCGACAAGTCGGTCGAGCAGCTGCGCGAGCGCTTCGCCTCCACCACGCCGGTGGAGCGCGCCGCCGAGGACGGCGACGTCGTGACGATCGACCTGGAGGCCAAGGTCGACGGCGAGGTCCTGGAGGACGGCATCGCGAGCGGTGTCTCCTACACCATCGGCTCCGGTGAGCTGCTGGACGGCATCGACGACGCCGTGACGGGCGTGGAGGCCGGTGGCGAGGCCACCTTCACCTCCGAGCTCAAGGGCGGCTCGGCGGCCGGCCGGGAGGCCGAGGTCACCGTCAAGGTCACCCAGGTCGCCAAGCGCGAACTGCCCGAGCTGGACGACGAGTTCGCGCAGCTCGCCTCGGAGTTCGACACGCTGGACGAGCTGAAGGCCGACAGCCGCAAGCGCCTGGAGAACATGAAGCAGTTCGACCAGGCCACGCAGGCCCAGGAGCGCGTCCTGGAGAAGCTGCTGGAGCTCGTCGAGGTGCCCGTTCCCGAAAAGCTCCTCGAGGACGAGATCAACACCCGCAAGCACAACCTGGAGCACCACCAGCTCGGCCAGATGGGCCTCACCCTCGACAAGTACCTGGAGATCCAGGACAAGACCGCCGAGGAGTTCGAGACAGAGACCCGCGAGGCCGCGGTCAAGGGCATCAAGACCCAGTTCGTCCTCGACGAGCTGGTCAAGCAGGAGAAGCTCAACGTCAGCCAGGAGGAGCTCACCGAGCACCTGATGCGGCGCGCCGCCTCCTCCGGCATGTCCCCGGACCAGTTCGCGCAGGCCGTCGTCGAGCAGGGCCAGGTTCCGCTCCTGGTCGGCGAGGTCGCCCGCGGCAAGGCCCTCGCGGTCGTCGTCGAGGCCGCCACGGTCAAGGACACCAACGGCGAGATCGTCGACCTGGACGACGAGGAGGACGAGGCCGCCGAGGCCGAGGCCGAGCAGTCCGGCGAGGTCACCGAGGGTGACAAGAAGGACGACGAAGCGTAAACAGCCGTACAGAGGGCCCCGGGACGATCACGCCCGGGGCCCTTTTGCCATACGGCCGCCCCTCGGCCCACGTCGCTACGCCCCCGGCGAACACTCCCGTCTCCGGGATTCCCCGAAGGGACCCGCGCGTTAGGGTCCATGAATACGACACGTGAGACGGCCCCGCGCCGTCGCAAGACGAGCAGGTGGATACGTGACGAATCTGATGCCCTCCGCCGCCGGCGAGCCCTCCATCGGTGGCGGCCTCGGCGACCAGGTCTACAACCGGCTGCTCGGCGAGCGGATCATCTTCCTCGGCCAGCCGGTCGACGACGACATCGCCAACAAGATCACTGCACAGCTGCTGCTCCTTGCCGCCGATCCGGACAAGGACATCTACCTCTACATCAACAGCCCCGGCGGCTCGATCACGGCCGGTATGGCGATCTACGACACCATGCAGTTCATCAAGAACGACGTGGTGACCATCGCAATGGGCCTCGCTGCCTCGATGGGTCAGTTCCTGCTCAGCGCGGGCACGCCCGGCAAGCGCTTCGCGCTGCCGAACGCCGAGATCCTGATCCACCAGCCGTCCGCCGGTCTCGCCGGCTCGGCCTCGGACATCAAGATCCACGCCGAGCGGCTGCTGCACACCAAGAAGCGCATGGCCGAGCTGACCTCCCAGCACACGGGCCAGTCGGTCGAGCAGATCACCCGTGACTCGGACCGCGACCGCTGGTTCGACGCCTTCGAGGCCAAGGAGTACGGCCTCATCGACGACGTCATCCCCACGGCTGCCGGCATGCCGGGCGGCGGCGGCACCGGGGCGGCCTCCTAAGGGCCTCTACGGCCCTTCCGGGTCCGTACACCGCCCAGCGCCCCAGCCACCGCCCCAGCCCCTTTCAGGAGACACCGTGAACGACTACCCCGGCAGCGGCCTCTACGACCGTACGCGCGCCGAGTACACCGGCCCGCAGGCCGAGTCCCGCTACGTCATCCCGCGCTTCGTGGAGCGCACCTCCCAGGGCATTCGTGAGTACGACCCGTACGCGAAGCTCTTCGAGGAGCGCGTGATCTTCCTCGGCGTCCAGATCGACGACGCCTCCGCCAACGACGTCATGGCGCAGCTGCTGTGCCTGGAGTCGATGGACCCCGACCGGGACATCTCGGTCTACATCAACAGCCCCGGCGGCTCCTTCACCGCGCTGACGGCGATCTACGACACGATGCAGTTCGTGAAGCCGGACGTCCAGACGGTCTGCATGGGCCAGGCGGCCTCCGCCGCGGCCGTGCTGCTGGCCGCCGGCACCCCCGGCAAGCGCATGGCGCTGCCGAACGCGCGTGTCCTGATCCACCAGCCGTACAGCGAGACCGGCCGTGGTCAGGTCTCCGACCTGGAGATCGCCGCGAACGAGATCCTGCGGATGCGCTCGCAGCTGGAGGAGATGCTGTCCAAGCACTCCACCCAGTCGATCGAGAAGATCCGTGAGGACATCGAGCGCGACAAGATCCTCACCGCCGAGGACGCGCTGGAGTACGGGCTGATCGACCAGATCATCTCGACGCGCAAGATGAACAACTCGACGGTCCGCTGACGCGGATCGGGTAATGTACGCCGCTCCTTGGCACGGTGTGACACTGTGCGTGGCAAGGTGCACGTCAAAGTGAACCGTGCCAAGGGGGGCCCGAACGGGGGGCTCGGCAAGGTACCGTCGGACATAAGGCAGCACCAGGAGCCGCTGGACCAGGTGTCCAGTCGTCTCCCAGGCGAAGGGGAAGCACACCGTGGCACGCATCGGTGACGGCGGCGATCTGCTCAAGTGCTCGTTCTGCGGCAAGAGCCAGAAGCAGGTCAAGAAGCTCATCGCAGGCCCCGGTGTGTACATCTGCGACGAGTGCATCGATCTCTGCAACGAGATCATCGAGGAAGAGCTCGCGGAGACCAGCGAGGTGCGCTGGGAGGAGCTGCCCAAGCCCCGCGAGATCTACGAGTTCCTCGAGGGGTACGTGGTCGGCCAGGAGGCGGCGAAGAAGGCCCTCTCCGTCGCCGTCTACAACCACTACAAGCGCGTCCAGGCCGGGGAGAACGGCGGCGCCCAAGGCCGCGACGACGCCATCGAGTTGGCGAAGTCCAACATCCTGCTGCTGGGCCCCACGGGCTCCGGCAAGACCCTCCTCGCGCAGACCCTGGCGCGCATGCTGAACGTCCCGTTCGCCATCGCCGACGCGACGGCGCTCACGGAGGCGGGCTACGTCGGCGAGGACGTCGAGAACATCCTGCTGAAGCTGATCCAGGCGGCCGACTACGACGTCAAGAAGGCCGAGACCGGGATCATCTACATCGATGAGATCGACAAGGTCGCGCGCAAGAGTGAAAACCCGTCCATCACAAGGGACGTGAGCGGCGAGGGCGTGCAGCAGGCTCTGCTGAAGATCCTGGAGGGCACCACTGCCTCCGTGCCGCCGCAGGGCGGACGCAAGCACCCGCACCAGGAGTTCATCCAGATCGACACGACGAACGTGCTGTTCATCGTGGGCGGCGCCTTCGCCGGACTGGAGAAGATCATCGAGTCCCGGGCGGGCGCCAAGGGCATCGGCTTCGGCGCGACGATCCGCTCGAAGCGCGAGCTGGAGGCCAAGGACCAGTTCGAGGACGTCATGCCGGAGGACCTGGTCAAGTTCGGCATGATCCCGGAGTTCATCGGCCGCCTCCCGGTCATCACCTCGGTGCACAACCTCGACCGCGAGGCTCTCCTCAAGATCCTGGTCGAGCCGCGCAACGCCCTGATGAAGCAGTACCAGCGCCTCTTCGAACTCGACGGCGTGGAACTGGACTTCGAACGCGAGGCCCTCGAAGCCATCGCCGACCAGGCCATCCTCCGACAGACCGGCGCCCGCGGCCTGCGCGCCATCATGGAGGAGGTCCTGATGTCGGTGATGTACGAGGTCCCGTCCCGCAAGGACGTCGCCCGCGTCGTCGTCACGGCGGACGTCGTCCACTCCAACGTCAACCCGACCCTGATCCCGCGCGACGCGCGGGGCCGGGGGCCGGGGGAGCAGAAGTCCGCGTAACCCGGGGCGCGACACACGAGAAGGGGCCCCGGTCAGCCGACCGGGGCCCCTTGTCATGTGCCGCCGCGTCAGGCCTTGACGCGGATCTCGGGGCGGAGCTTCGAGGTGAGGTCGATCGCGACGTCCTTCGTCACGCCCTTGGTGGTGTCACCCGGGGAGACCATGACGATGGTGCTGAAGTCGGCCCAGGCGCAGAACCAGTCCGTCTTCTCCTTCTTGGTCGCCGGGTCGGTGCCCTTGGCGGCCTGGCACTTCATGTACGCGCCGTCCAGGTCGGCTTCCTCGGGCTCGCCGACCAGCTCGGTCTTGGGGGTGCTCGGGTCGCTGGAGGTGCCCTCCTCGGCCGACTTCTTGAAGTTGGCGAAGAACGTGTCCAGGGCTTTCTCCGGGTCCGCGATGTCTCCGTAGGCGCCGGCGAAGGTGAGGCCCTTGGCCGTGGCGAGCTCGCTCGGGTCGGGCGCGGTACTGGGGTCGGAGGGGTCGTAACCGGTCAGGTCGGCCGTCGAGTAGATGCCGAGCACCGTCTTGGCGTTCTTGACGCCGCTCTTCTCCAGCTCGTCCACGGAGTCGTCACCGGCGCTGGCGCCGTCGTCGGAGACCCGCTTGTAGTCGGAGAGCACGGTCTGCGGCGTCGCCACCTTGTGCGCGCCGTCGTCCTCGACGCCCGCGCCGCCGCCCCCGCCGATCACGAAGTACGCGCCCACCGCGATCGCGGCGACGACCGCCACCGCGCCGATGATGAGGCCCGTCTTCTTCTTGCCGCCGCCCGGGGCCGGCGGCATCGGCGCGCCGTAGGGGGCCTGGCCGTAGGGCGGCTGCTGACCGTACGGCGGGGTCTGGGGCGGGACGCCCTGCGGAGGCTGCTGCGGGTAGCCGTACCCCGGCTGCTGCTGGCCGGGCTGCTGGGGGTAGCCGTAGCCGGGCTGGGGGGCCTGCGGCTGCTGGCCGTACGGACCCGGCTGGCCGTACGGACCGGGCTGCTGGGGCTGCCCGCCGTACGGGCCCGGCTGGTTGTAGCTCATTCCTGGGTTCCCCTCCAGATGCTTATGTGTTCACGACATCCTGGCGCAGACACAGGAAACGCACCGCATCGGGGGCGTCACCGTTACACAAGAATCGAGTTTCGGGACCACCCGGTGACACCCCTAAACTGAGCGGGTGACCGAGAACGCTCAGCAGCAGCCACCAGCGCCCCACACCGAACTGCCGACCCAGTACGCGCCGGCCGACGTAGAGGGGCCGCTGTACGAGCGCTGGGTGGAGCGGGGTTACTTCGAGGCGGACGCGAAGAGCGACAAGCCGCCGTACACCGTCGTCATCCCGCCGCCGAACGTCACGGGCAGTCTGCACCTCGGGCACGCCTTCGAGCACACGCTCATCGACGCCCTGACCCGCCGCAAGCGCATGCAGGGCTACGAGACGCTGTGGCAGCCCGGCATGGACCACGCCGGCATCGCCACGCAGAACGTCGTCGAGCGGGAGCTGGCCAAGGAGGGCAAGTCCCGGCACGACCTGGGCCGTGAGGCGTTCGTGGAGCGTGTCTGGCAGTGGAAGGCCGAGTCCGGCGGGCAGATCTCCGGGCAGATGCGCCGCCTCGGTGACGCCGTCGCGTGGTCGCGTGAGCGCTTCACCATGGACGAGGGCCTGTCCCAGGCCGTCCAGACCATCTTCAAGCGGCTCTACGACGACGAGCTGATCTACCGCGCCGAGCGCATCATCAACTGGTGCCCCCGCTGTCTGACCGCCATCTCGGACATCGAGGTCGAGTACCAGGACGACGACGGCGAGCTCGTCTCCATGAAGTACGGCGACGGGGACGAGACCATCGTCGTCGCCACCACCCGCGCCGAGACGATGCTCGGTGACACCGCCGTCGCCGTCCACCCCGGGGACGAGCGCTACAAGCACCTGGTCGGCAAGCTCATCAAGCTGCCGCTGACCGACCGTTCCATCCCGGTCGTCGCGGACGAGCACGTCGACCCCGAGTTCGGCACGGGCGCCGTCAAGGTGACCCCGGCGCACGACCCGAACGACTTCGAGATCGGCCAGCGTCACGACCTGCCCGCCATCACGGTCATGGACGAGCACGCCGTCATCACCGCCCACGGCCCCTTCCAGGGCCTCGACCGGCTGGAGGCCCGCTCCGCCATCGTCGCGGCGCTGCGCGCGGACGGCCGGATCGTCGCCGAGAAGCGGCCCTACGTCCACTCCGTCGGCCACTGCTCGCGCTGCAAGACCACCATCGAGCCGCGGCTGTCCATGCAGTGGTGGGTCAAGGTCGGCCCGCTCGCCAAGGCCGCCGGTGACGCGGTCCGCGACGGCAAGGTCAAGATCCACCCGCAGGAGATGGAGAAGCGCTACTTCGACTGGGTCGACAACCTCCACGACTGGTGCATCTCGCGGCAGTTGTGGTGGGGCCACCGCATCCCGGTCTGGTACGGCCCGCAGGGTGAGGTCGTCTGCGTCGGCCCCGACGAGGAGCCGCCGAGCGGTGAGGGCTGGCGTCAGGACTCCGACGTCCTTGACACCTGGTTCTCGTCCGGCCTGTGGCCGTTCTCCACGCTGGGCTGGCCCGGGCGGACCGAGTCGCTCGCGAAGTTCTACCCGAACTCCGTCCTGGTCACCGGCTACGACATCCTCTTCTTCTGGGTCGCCCGGATGATGATGTTCGGGCTGTACGCGATGGACGGCACCCCGCCGTTCCACACCATCGCGCTGCACGGCATGGTCCGTGACCAGAACGGCAAGAAGATGTCCAAGTCCTTCGGGAACGTGGTCAACCCGCTGGACTGGATGGACAAGTACGGCAGCGACGCCCTGCGGTTCACGCTGGCCCGGGGCGCCAACCCCGGCGTCGACGTCCCGATCGGCGAGGACTGGGTCCAGGGCTCCCGCAACTTCGCCAACAAGATCTGGAACGCCACGCGCTTCGCGTTGATGAACGGCGCGACGGTGGACGGCCCGCTGCCCGACGCGTCGGCGATGTCCTCGACCGACCGCTGGATCCTCTCCCGCCTGAACTCGGTGGTCGCCGAGGTCGACGCGTACTACGAGGACTACCAGTTCGCGAAGCTCTCCGACGCCCTGTTCCACTTCGCGTGGGACGAGGTCTTCGACTGGTACGTCGAGCTGTCCAAGACCACCTTCCAGGCGGGCGGCGAGGCGGCCGAGGTCAGCAAGCGCGTCCTGGGCGAGGTCCTGGACGTCACGCTGCGGCTGCTGCACCCGGTCGTCCCCTTCGTGACGGAGACGCTGTGGACCACGCTGACCGGCGGGGAGTCGGTCGTCATCGCGCAGTGGCCCGCGGACAGCGGCTTCCGTGACGCGGACGCCGAGCGGGAGATCGAGACGCTCCAGTCGGTGATCACCGAGGTCCGCCGCTTCCGCGCCGACCAGGGGCTGCAGCCCGGCCAGCGGGTGCCGGCGCGTCTGAGCCTGGACGGCACGGCGCTGGCCCCGCACGAGCCGGCCGTCCGCCAGCTGCTGCGGCTCCAGCCCGAGGGCGAGAGCTTCGCGGCGACGGCGACGCTGCCGGTGGCGGGCGTCGAGGTCGCGCTGGACCTCTCCGGCGTGATCGATGTCGCGGCGGAGCGCAAGCGGCTCGCCAAGGACCTCGCCGCCGCCGAGAAGGAGAAGGCACAGGCCACGGCGAAGCTCGGCAACGAGGCGTTCCTCGCCAAGGCCCCGGACCAGGTCGTGGACAAGATCCGCACGCGCCTGGCCAAGGCCGAGGAGGACATCGCGCGGATCCAGGCCCAGCTGCAGCGCCTCCCGCAGGCCTGAAGGTCATCACCGGCGTGAAGGCTCCCGGTGCCCGTACGGCACCGGGAGCCTTCACGCCCTCCAGGGGCGCGAGCACTGGTACCAGGCATCGCTACGGCGTCGGGGACGCTCACGCCTGCCAGGGACGCGGGGAAGCGTGCGAACGACCACGTACGCCCGGCACCCGGACGACGAGCCGAGCCACCCGCGCCCCGCAGCCCCGCGCCCCACCACCGGCCCACGATGAGCAGGCGCCGCAAGCCACCGCACGCGCTGTCGGCACCCCTCCGTAGACTGGGCCCCGTGAGTGAGCTCCCCCCGCACGACAGCGGCGATCAGACCGACCCCGGTGAGTCGTTCGACGAGATCATCGCCGCCGAGACCGAGCGCGACCCCGACCTCGCGGTGATCGAGGCCGGCAGCCGGACCCTGCGCACACAGGGCGGCCCGCCGGAGGCCGACGTACCGGCGCGCCCCGAGGACCCCGAGACCGACAAGGCGCTGCGAGAGGTCGAGGCGGAGCTCGCGACACGCTGGGGCGAGACCAAGCTGGAGCCGTCCGTCACGCGCATCTCCGCGCTGATGGACGTGCTGGGCGAGCCGCAGCGGTCGTACCCCTCGATCCACATCACGGGCACCAACGGCAAGACGTCCACCGCACGCATGATCGAGGCCCTGCTGGGCGCCTTCGAGCTGCGGACCGGGCGGTACACCTCGCCCCACGTGCAGTCCGTCACCGAGCGGATCAGTCTTGACGGGGCGCCGATCGCCGCCGAGCGCTTCATCGAGACGTACCAGGACATCAAGCCGTACGTCGAGATGGTCGACGCCCAGCAGGACTACCGGCTGTCGTTCTTCGAGGTGCTGACGGGCATGGCGTACGCCGCCTTCGCCGACGCGCCCGTGGACGTCGCCGTGGTCGAGGTGGGCATGGGCGGGAGCTGGGACGCCACCAACGTCATCGACTCCGACGTCGCCGTCGTGACGCCGATCGACCTCGACCACACCGACCGGCTCGGTGGCACGCCCGGCGAGATCGCCGGTGAGAAGGCCGGGATCATCAAGTCCGGCGCCACCGTGATCATGGCCCAGCAGCCGGTGGACGCCGCCCAGGTGCTGCTGAAGAAGGCCGTGGACGTCGACGCGACCGTGGCCCGTGAGGGGCTGGAGTTCGGCGTCGTGTCGCGGCAGGTCGCCGTCGGCGGGCAACTGCTGACGCTGCGCGGGCTCGGCGGTGAGTACACCGACGTGTTCCTGCCACTGCACGGCGCGCACCAGGCGCACAACGCCGCCGTCGCGCTCGCCGCGGTGGAGGCGTTCTTCGGCGTCGGCGCGCAGCGGCCCGAGCCGCTGTACATCGACACGGTGCGCAAGGCCTTCGCCGCCGTCGCCTCGCCGGGCCGGCTGGAGGTCGTACGGCGGTCGCCGACCGTCGTCCTCGACGCCGCGCACAACCCGGCGGGCGCCCGGGCGGTCGCCGAGGCGGTCGGTGAGGCCTTCCAGTTCAGCCGGCTCATCGGGGTCGTCGGAGCCAGTGGCGAGAAGGACGTACGCGGGCTGCTGGAGGCCTTCGAGCCGGTGTTCGCGGAGGTCGTCGTCACCCAGAACTCCAGCCACCGCGCGATGGACGCCGACGAGTTGGCGGGCGTCGCCGTCGAGGTGTTCGGCGAGGACCGGGTCCAGGTGGAGCCACGGCTGCCGGACGCGCTGGAGGCCGCGATCACGCTGGCCGAGGAGGAGGGCGAGTTCGCGGGCGGCGGTGTCCTCGTCACCGGATCCGTCATCACCGTCGGCGAGGCCCGACTGCTGCTGGGAAGGGGCTGACCCACGATGCGTACGCTCTGTGCTTCCACCCTGATCGGCGAGGTCTTCGTCATCGGCTTCGCCGGTCTGGTCGCGATGAAGGACCCCGACCTGGCCATGTCGACGGTCTGGACGGTCAGCGGCATCGCGATGTTCCTGTGCCTGGTGCTGTGCGGCCTGGTGACCCGGCCGGGCGGGGTGGCCATGGGCTGGGCGCTCCAGCTCGGACTCATCGCTTCCGGATTCTTCGTCCCCACGATGTTCTTCCTGGGGGCGATGTTCGCCGCGCTGTGGTGGGCCTCCGTCCATTACGGCAGGAAGATCGACGAGGCCAAGGCCCGATTCGCCGCCCAGGCTGACACTGCGTGACGAGGGCCAGGTCGGGCCCTGTAGCCTCATCACCCCGCACATCGCGTGACCCCAGAAGGAGCCCCGTCGTGACCCAGCGCACCCTCGTCCTCCTCAAGCCCGACGCCGTCCGTCGTGGCCTGACCGGCGAGATCATCAGCCGCATCGAGCGCAAGGCCGGCTGGCAGATCACCGCGCTGGAGCTGCGCACCCTGGACCAGGAGACCCTGGAGCAGCACTACGGCGAGCACAAGGGCAAGCCCTTCTACGAGCCGCTGGTCCAGTTCATGGCGTCCGGCCCGGTCGTGGCGCTGATCGTCGAGGGCGAGCGGGTCATCGAGGGGGTGCGCGCGCTGGCCGGCCCGACCGACCCGATCGTCGCCGCGCCCGGCTCGATCCGCGGTGACTACGGCGTCATCGTGCGGGAGAACCTGATCCACGCCTCCGACTCCGAGGAGTCGGCCGAACGCGAGGTGAAGATCTTCTTCCCCGGTCGCGCCTGACACGCCGCCGAAGAAGCGGAACGAATTCACCACGCGTCCTTCTGAGGGACCGTCACCTTTTCAAACCGCATGACCTGGGACGGCCGCGCATTTCCGGCCGTCCCGCCGCATAACCGTGCCGATCGGGGGAACGAGTGCCCCCGATGGCCCGTCTCCACAAGCGAGGCGGCGCGCCATCTGATGACAATGGCGGAGACCCTCGCGCAGTGTTCGGGAAGGCGCGTCTACGATGGAAGCCTTCACGTCACAGCACCCACCTCGCCGACCTGAAAAGCCCTCAAAAGCTCCGTGGGAAGGCCAGACGAATCCTGATGGGGAACTCAATGTCGTTCATCGGCCGTGACATGGCTGTCGACCTCGGGACCGCCAACACGCTGGTGTACGTCAGGGGTCGCGGGATCGTACTCAACGAGCCGTCCGTCGTAGCGATCAACACCAACACCGGTGGCATCCTCGCGGTCGGTGCCGAAGCGAAGAAGATGATCGGGCGCACGCCCGGCAACATCGTTGCCGTACGTCCGCTGAAGGACGGCGTGATCGCCGACTTCGAGATCACCGAGCGGATGCTCCGCTACTTCATTCTGAAGATCCACAAGCGGCGCTATCTGGCTCGTCCGCGGGTCGTCGTCTGTGTGCCCTCGGGCATCACGGGCGTCGAGCGCCGCGCCGTCATCGAGGCGTCGTCCCAGGCCGGCGCCCGTCAGGTGCACATCATCGAGGAGCCCATGGCGGCGGCCATCGGCTCCGGCCTGCCGGTCCACGAGGCCACGGGCAACATGGTGGTGGACATCGGCGGCGGCACCACGGAGGTCGCGGTCATCTCCCTCGGCGGCATCGTCACCGCCCAGTCCATCCGGGTCGCGGGCGACGAGCTGGACAACGCGATCATCCAGCACATCAAGAAGGAGTACTCGCTCCTGCTGGGTGAGCGCACGGCCGAGCAGATCAAGATCACGATCGGTTCGGCGTACGACCTCGACTCCGACGAGCACACCGAAATCCGCGGCCGGGACCTCGTCTCCGGCCTGCCCAAGACCGTCGTCATCTCGGCCGCCGAAGTGCGCAAGGCGATCGAGGAGCCCGTCAACGCGATCGTGGACGCGGTGAAGACGACGCTGGACAAGTGCCCGCCGGAGCTGTCCGGCGACATCATGGACCGCGGAATCGTTCTGACCGGCGGCGGCGCGATGCTGCGCGGCCTGGACGAGCGGCTGCGCCGGGAGACCGGAATGCCGATCCACATCGCCGAGGACCCGCTGGACAGCGTGGCGCTCGGATCCGGCAAGTGCGTCGAGGAGTTCGAGGCGCTGCAGCAGGTTCTGGACGCCCAGCCGCGCAGATGAGGTAACTCTTCGATTCCGCCGTACGAGACCATCGCCTCTCGTACGGCGGATCGTTGATATAGAGGCATAAGCTGCCACAAACAGCCCGTGGGAATCCGCCGTCCGGATTCCCAGCGGGCCGACCCGATTTCCCGGTTCCTATGAGGAAGGGCACGGCCGCCGCACGTGAGGGACACACGAGAGAGCCGGCTGCTCCTGGTGCTGCTGGTCGCCATCGCGTTCGCGCTGATCACGGTGGACATTCGCGGCGGGGAGGATTCACCGGTCGACGGTGCCCGTGGTGCCGCGGCCGCCGCCTTCGGCCCGATCGAGAACGGCGTGTCGTCCGCGGTCGACCCGGTGGGCAACGCGATCGCAGCGATCCGTGACTCCGGCGAGCGACACGACCGGCTCGCCGAACTGGAGCGGCAGAACGCCGACCTGAAGGCCAAGCTCGGCAGCGACGACCGCAACCGCAGCCGCCTGAAGCAGCTCGACAAGATGCTGAAGATCGCCGGCCAGGGCCAGTACGGCATCAAGGGTGCCGAGGTCATCGCCATAGGAGCGGCCCAGGGCTTCTCCTGGACCATCACCATCGACATCGGCGCCAACGACGGCATCAAGCGTGACATGACCGTCCTCAACGGCGACGGCCTCGTCGGCCGCGTCACCACCGTCGGCCCGAACACGGCGACCGTACTGCTCGCCAGCGACCCCGACTTCACCGTCGGCACCCGCATGGAAGGCAGCGACGAACTCGGCTTCGCCTCCGGCCAGGGCGACCGCCCGCTGCGCGTCGAACTCCTCAACGGCAAGGCGCAGATCAAGAAGGGAGACCGCCTGGTCACCTTCGGCTCGCAGGCCGACCGGCCGTTCGTGCCCGGCGTCCCGGTCGGCGTGGTCTCCCGTGTCGACCCCTCCGGCGGCGGCCTGACGCGCACCCTGTACGTCACGCCGTTCGTCGGCTTCAGCAAGCTCGACATCGTCGGCGTCGTCGTCCAGACCCCGGAGCGGGACCCGCGCGACACGGTGCTGCCGGCCAAGCCCAAGCCCACGCCGACGCCCACCGTGACGGTGACCGTGACCCCGGGCGCGGAGAACGCCGACGCGCCCGCCGAGGGCGACTCGGCCACGGACGGTGACTCGGCGACCGACAGCGACTCGGCGACCGACGGTCCGTCACCCGACGACGGCCAGTCCCAGCAAGAGGAAGACCAGTAGGGGGAGCTGTACCCATGCGCTTCAACAGGATTCTGCTCTCCTCCACACTGGTCGTCGTCGCCCTGATGCTCCAGGTGAGTGTCCTCGCCCGGCTGCACCTCCCGGGCGCCGTCCCCGACCTGGTACTGCTCACCGTGCTGGCCCTCGCCCTGGTCTACGGCCATGTCGGCGGCGCCCTGATCGGCTTCGGCGCCGGACTCCTCGCCGACCTCGCCCCGCCCGCCGACCACGCCGCCGGCCGCTACGCGCTGGTGCTCTGCGTCATCGGCTACCTCGCGGGCCTGGTCAAGCCGGAGAACGGCCAGCTCAAGTCAGCCACCGGACCGATGGCCGTGGTCGTCGCCGCCGCGGTCGGCAGCACCCTGCTGTACGCCGGGGTGGGCGCCCTCGTCGGCGACACCGCCGCCCGCCATGTCGGCCTGCCCGGCCTGCTGTTCACGGCAGCCCTGTACGACCTGCTGCTCGCGCCCTTCGTCGTGCCCGGCCTGATGGCGCTCGCCCGGCGCGCGGACAACAACCCGCTGGAGACCGGCTCGTCGGCCAAGGCGACGGACATCTCCTCCGGCTGGCTCTCCTCCGGCACCGGACTGCGCATCGGCGGCCAGCGCGGCGGGTTCGGGGGCCTGAAGGTGAAGGCGGCCAGAGCGCGGGTGGCCCGGGCCGGGCGCATCAAGGGGGTCAAGCGGCTGTGAGCGCAGGGCAGTTCACCCGAACGGGGGAGCTCAGGAGGAACCCGGCCTCGCGGGTCGGCCGTTCATCACTCGTACCCGCACACGCGTACGCGCTCTGAGAGGGGGAGGCAACCGCAGTGACCAACATTCCCGAGACCGGACGGACCCCACGGGTCCAGATCCGGCTCGTCGTCATCCAGATCCTCGTCCTCTCCCTCCTGGCCACCCTCGGCGGCCGGCTGTGGTACCTCCAGATCCGCGAAGGCGAGGCCTACGCCAAGGAGGCGTCGGGCAACCACGTCCAGCAGGTCGTCGAGCCCGCCGTGCGCGGCTCGATCCTGGACGCGCGGGGAGTGGCCCTCGCCGACAACGAGACACGGCTGGTGGTCTCCGCCTCCCGCACCGACCTGCTGAAGATGAAGGACGACGGCAAGGGCGTCCTCACCAAGCTCGCGGGCGTGCTCGGCATGACGCCCAAGGACGTCATGGCGAAGGTGCGGCTGTGCGACTCCGAGACGCCGCAGCCGTGCTGGAACGGCTCGCCGTACCAGCCGATCCCCATCACCGACGAGGCCACCCCGCGCCAGGCCCTGCAGATCCGTGAGCGCGCCGAGGACTTCCCCGGCATCACCGCCGAACCGCAGGCCGTCCGCCGGTACGCGAGCCCCGGCGCGGCCAACAGCGCCCAGGTGCTCGGCTATCTCTCCCCGGTCACCGACCAGGAGATCCAGCAGGCCCAGGACACCGACTCGCCGTTCCTGCGCTCCGACCAGGTCGGCCGCAGCGGCCTGGAGCGGACCTACGACAAGGAGCTGCGGGGCAAGGCCGGCGTCACCCGCTACGAGGTGGACAACCTCGGCCGGGTCATCGGCCAGGCCGAGGCGGACGCCGCCCAGCCCGGCTCCAACCTCGTCACCAGCATCGACGCCCGCGTGCAGCGGGTCGCCGAGTTCGAGCTGAACGAGGCGATGAAGACCGCCCGCAAGGAGTGGGACCGCAACACCAACGAGCGGTACAAGGCCGACTCCGGCGCGGTGGTGGTGATGGAGGCCAAGACGGGACGGATCGTCGCCATGGCGTCCAACCCGACCTACGACCCCAACGCCTGGGTCGGCGGCATCTCCGCCAAGGACTACGCCCGGCTCACCGGCAAGAAGTCCAACTACCCCCTGCTCAACCGGGCCATACAGGGTCAGGCGGCGCCGGGCTCGATCTTCAAGGTGGTCTCCACCGCGGCCGCGGTCCAGGCCGGCTACGACTTCGACGGCCGCTACAACTGCTCCAGCGCCTACTCGGTCGGCGGCCAGGTCTTCAAGAACTTCGAGTCGCAGAACCACGGCCCGATCAGCCTGGGCCGCGCCCTGGAGGTCTCCTGCGACACGGTCTTCTACCAGCTCGCGCACAACGAGTGGAAGAAGGACGGCGGCATCAACCCCAAGAAGGGGCAGCCGAAGGACCACTTCTACAAGGCCGCCCACCAGTTCGGCCTCGGCAAGGAGACCGGCATCGACCTGCCCAACGAGGTCACCGGCCGCGTCCCCGACCGCCAGTGGAAGCAGCAGTACTGGGAGGCCAACAAGGACGCCTGGTGCAAGACGGGCAAGAAGGACGGGGACTACGTCCAGCGGATCTCCTACGAGAACTGCCTCGAAGGCAACAAGATGCGCGCCGGTGACGAGATCAACTACTCCATCGGCCAGGGTGACACGCTGGTGACACCGATTCAGATGGCGACGATCTACGCGGCCATCTCCAACGGCGGCACGCTCTACGACCCGTCCGTCGGCAAGGCGATCATCAGCCCCGACGGCAAGCGGATCTCGGAGATCAAGCCCAAGTCGCACGGCAAGCTGCCGGTCACCCGGCAGACGCTGGCCCAGATGGACGAGGCCCTGGAGGGTGTGGCCACCCGGGGTACGGCGGCGTGGCGGTTCGGCGGCTGGCCGCAGGACAAGATCGCGATGCACGCCAAGACCGGTACGGCGGAGGTCTACGGCAAGCAGACCACCTCGTGGTTCGCGACTTACACCGACGACTACGCGATCGTGATGACCATCTCCCAGGGTGGTACGGGCTCGGGCGCCTCGGGCCCGGCCGTGCGCAACATCTACGACGCGCTGTACGGCGTCGCCGACGACGGCGCCATCAACGAGAAGAACGCCCTGCTGCCCACCCCGCAGAAGAACCTGCCGAAGATCCAGGCCGACGGCTCGATCATCGCGCCGAAGGTCTCCAAGGACCCGGCGAAGGACCAGCAGGCCAGCCAGAAGGCCCCGGTGGACGAGGGCGGGCAGGTGCAGACGGCGGCGACCGTGCCGCCCTCGCCCGAGGGCAACCGGAACACCCGGCGACGCCGGCGCCGCCAGGGCTGCCGCAGCCGCCGCGGGTCGCTCAGCCGAAGGATGCTCACATGACGGGCGCGAACAGCTTCCAGGTCTCCGGATACGGACCCGAGCGCGCCGGCTGGACCCGGCTGTTCGCTCGTGACTCGCTGGCCCGGCGGCTCGACTGGCCGATACTGCTGTCCGCCCTGACGCTGTCTCTGATCGGCGCGATGCTGGTGTTCTCGGCGACCCGCAACCGCACCGAGATCAACCAGGGCGATCCGTACTACTTCCTGGTCCGGCACCTGCTGAACACCGGCATCGGCTTCGCACTGATGATCGGCACGGTCTGGCTCGGCCACCGCACCCTGCGCGGCGCGGTGCCGGTCCTGTACGGAGCGTCGGTCTTCCTGGTCCTGCTGGTCCTGACCCCGCTCGGCACCACGGTCAACGGCGCCCACTCGTGGATCGCGGTCGGTGGCGGCTTCTCCCTCCAGCCCTCGGAGTTCGTGAAGGTCACGATCATCCTCGGCATGGCGATGCTGCTGGCGGCCAGGGTGGACGCGGGCGACAAGCCGTACCCCGACCACCGCACGGTCCTGCAGGCGCTCGGCCTGGCCACGGTGCCGATGCTGATCGTGATGCTCATGCCCGACCTCGGGTCGGTCATGGTGATGGTGGTGATCGTGCTGGGAGTGCTGCTCGCGTCCGGCGCGTCCAACCGGTGGGTGTTCGGGCTGCTCGGCGCCGGCGCGATGGGCGCCATCGCGGTCTGGCAGCTGCACATCCTCGACGACTACCAGATCAACCGCTTCGCCGCGTTCGCCAACCCTGACCTCGACCCGGCGGGCGTCGGCTACAACACCAACCAGGCACGCATCGCCATCGGCTCGGGCGGACTGACCGGCTCAGGCCTGTTCCAGGGCTCGCAGACCACCGGGCAGTTCGTGCCGGAGCAGCAGACGGACTTCGTGTTCACCGTCGCGGGCGAGGAACTCGGCTTCCTCGGAGGCGGCCTGATAATCCTTCTGCTGGGCGTGGTGCTCTGGCGCGCCTGCCGGATCGCGCTGGAGACGACCGAGCTGTACGGCACGATCGTCGCGGCCGGCATCGTGGCCTGGTTCGCCTTCCAGTCCTTCGAGAACATCGGGATGACCCTGGGGATCATGCCGGTCACCGGTCTGCCGCTGCCGTTCGTGTCCTACGGAGGATCGTCGATGTTCGCGATCTGGGTGGCCGTAGGGCTGTTGCAGTCGATCCGGGTGCAGAGACCCATGTCCGCGTGAAGTTTCTCCCGGTTCAACCCCCTGGTCACCTGCCGTCATGCCCCGAATCCCATTAGATTCGAGGGATGGCGGATACGAAGCGTGAGATCGAGCGCAAGTACGAGTCCGACGACAGCGGGCTGCCCGACCTGACCGGCGTCGCCGGCGTGGCGGCCGTCCTCGACCAGGGCGTCGCCGAGCTGGACGCCACCTACTACGACACCGTCGACGAGCGACTGGCAGCCGCCTCGATCACCCTGCGCCGCCGCACCGGCGGCTCGGACGCCGGATGGCATCTGAAACTCCCGGTCGCCACCGGCGTCCGCGACGAGATCCACGCGCCGCTCTCCGACCACGTGCCGTCCACGCTCGGCGCCCTCGTCCGCTCCCGCGTGCGCGACGACGAGCTGGCCCCCGTGGTCCGGCTGCGCTCGACCCGCGACGTACGCCACCTCGTGGACGCCGACGGGCAGCTGCTCGCCGAGGTCTCCCTGGACGCCGTGCGGGCCGAGCGGCTCACCGGGGGCGGTGGGAAGGCCGAGTGGACCGAGATCGAGGTGGAACTCGCCGACGACGGCGACCCTGCGTTCCTCGACAAGGTAGAGAAGCGGCTGCGCAAGGCCGGCGTCCAGCCCTCCGAGTCCCCGTCGAAGCTGGCCAGGGCGCTGGCGGAGACCGGCGGGAAGGGCCGGCCCCGCAAGGAGGACCGGGCCGAGCCGGTCACCGCCGGTGACCACGTGCTGGCGTACGTACGGGCCCAGCGCGACGAGATCGTCGAAGTCGATCCCGCCGTCCGCCGGGACGTGGAGGACTCGGTGCACCGCATGCGGGTCGCCACCCGCCGGATGCGCAGCACCTTCAAGTCCTACCGCAAGGTCCTCGACCGGGCCGTCACCGACCCGATCGGCGTCGAGCTGAAGTGGCTGGCGGGTGAGCTGGGTGCGGGCCGAGACCAGGAGGTGCTGGCCGAGCGGATCACCGGCGTCATCGAGGAACTGCCGCACGACCTCGTCGCCGGGCCCGTTCGCAACCGGCTGCGCGCCTGGTCGAAGGCGCGGGGCGGGGACTCGCGACGGCAGATCATCGACGTACTGAACGGGCAGCGTTATCTGGCGCTGCTGACCTCGCTGGACGCCCTGCTCGCCGACCCGCCGCTGCGCGCGGCGGCGGCCGGGAAGCCGTCGAAGGTGCTCACCAAGGCCGTGAACAAGGCCTGCGACAGGCTGGCCGGCCTGGTCGACCAGGCCCTCGACACCTCGGCCGGGCACGAGCGGGACGTGGCGCTGCACGAGGCCCGCAAGAAGGCCAAGCGGGCGCGGTACGCGGCGGAGGTGGCGGCCCCCGCGTTCGGCAAGCCGGCGTCCAAGCTGGTGTCGTCGCTGAAGGACCTCCAGAGCCTGCTCGGCGAGCACCAGGACAGCGTGATGAGCCGGGCCGCCCTGAGGGACCTGGCCGAGCAGGCGCACGCCGCCGGGGAGAACTCGTTCACCTACGGCCTGCTCCACGCCCGCGAGGAGCAGCGGGCGGCAGAGGTGGAGGAGGAGCTGCCGGGTGTGTGGAAGGGGATGAGGGGGGCGGTCGCGCTCTGAGCGTGCGGAGGGGTGTCCCGGCCGCGTTAGGCTTGATGGTCACCCGCCCCCAGCCTCCGGCCGGGGGTACCCCCAGTCAGCTCACGAAAGTCCCGCGATGTCTGCCGAGTCGGTTTTCCCGCAGCTCGAAGCCCTGCTCCCGCATGTGCAGAAGCCGATCCAGTACGTCGGTGGAGAACTCAACTCCACCGTCAAGGACTGGGACGCCTGTGATGTCCGCTGGGCGCTCATGTACCCGGACGCCTACGAGGTGGGTCTGCCCAACCAAGGCGTCATGATCCTTTACGAGGTCCTCAACGAGCGTGCGGGGGTCCTCGCCGAGCGGACGTACAGCGTCTGGCCGGACCTGGAGGCGCTGATGCGGGAACACGGCGTCCCGCAGTTCACGGTGGACGGTCACCGCCCCGTGAAGGCCTTCGACGTGTTCGGCGTCAGCTTCTCCACGGAGCTGGGCTACACGAACCTGCTGACCGCGCTGGATCTGTCGGGGATCCCGCTGGAGGCCAAGGACCGGACCGTCGACGACCCGATCGTCATGGCCGGCGGCCACGCGGCCTTCAACCCCGAGCCGATCGCCGACTTCATCGACTGCGCGGTGATCGGCGACGGCGAGCAGGCCGTCCTGGAGGTCACCGACATCATCCGCGCCTGGAAGGCGGAGGGCCGCCCGGGCGGGCGCGAGGAGCTGCTGTTCCGCCTGGCGCGGACCGGCGGGGTGTACGTGCCCGGTTTCTACGACGTGGAGTACCTGCCGGACGGGCGCATCGGGCGCGTCGTACCGAACAAGTCGGGTGTGCCGTGGCGGGTGTCCAAGCACACCGTGATGGACCTCGACGAATGGCCCTACCCGAAACAGCCCCTGGTGCCGCTGGCGGAGACGGTCCACGAGCGGATGTCCGTCGAGATCTTCCGCGGCTGCACGCGCGGCTGCCGCTTCTGCCAGGCCGGCATGATCACGCGGCCCGTGCGGGAGCGGTCGATCACCGGTATCGGCGACATGGTCGAGAAGGGCCTGAAGGCGACCGGGTTCGAGGAGGTCGGCCTGCTGTCGCTGTCCTCGGCCGACCACAGCGAGATCGGCGACATCGCCAAGGGCCTCGCCGACCGGTACACGGACGACAAGATCGGCCTGTCGCTGCCGTCGACCCGCGTGGACGCCTTCAACATCGACCTGGCCAACGAACTGACCAGGAACGGTCGCCGGTCCGGCCTGACCTTCGCGCCGGAGGGCGGCTCCGAGCGGATCCGCAAGGTCATCAACAAGATGGTCTCCGAGGACGACCTGATCCGTACCGTCGCGACGGCCTACGGCAACGGCTGGCGGCAGGTGAAGCTGTACTTCATGTGCGGTCTGCCCACCGAGACCGACGACGACGTGCTCCAGATCGCCGACATGGCGACGCGCGTGATCCAGAAGGGCCGTGAGGTCTCCGGCTCCAACGACATCCGCTGCACGGTGTCGATCGGCGGGTTCGTGCCCAAGCCGCACACCCCGTTCCAGTGGGCGCCGCAGCTCTCGGCCGAGGAGACGGACGCCCGTCTCGAAAAGCTCCGGGACAAGATTCGCGGCGACAAGAAGTACGGCCGCTCCATCGGTTTCCGCTACCACGACGGCAAGCCCGGCATCGTCGAGGGCCTGCTCTCCCGCGGTGACCGCCGCCTCGGCGCGGTCATCCGCGCGGTCTACGAGGACGGCGGCCGGTTCGACGGCTGGCGCGAGCACTTCTCCTACGACCGCTGGATGGACTGCGCGGACAAGGCGCTGCCGCAGTTCGGCGTGGACGTCGACTGGTACACCACGCGCGAGCGGACGTACGAGGAGGTCCTGCCCTGGGACCACCTGGACTCCGGCCTCGACAAGGACTGGCTGTGGGAGGACTGGCAGGACTCCCTCGACGAGACCGAGGTCGAGGACTGCCGCTGGACGCCGTGTTTCGACTGCGGGGTGTGCCCCCAATTTGATACATGGCCACAACTGAGCGAGAGCGGTAAGAAGCTGCTCCCTCTGACGGTCAAGAAGTCCTCGTGACCAGCGGCGATACGGTCCGGCAGGTGGCTGAGACACTCGCTGGTCTGACCGAGGCGGAGCGTGCCGAGATGCTTCGCATGCTCGGCGCGAAGGGGCGTGAGCAGGCGCCCCGCGCCGTGTGGCGTACGCCGCTGCCTTCTCCCCGGCGAGCCGAGAGCATCGTCTCTTCGGTTGAGTGGGTGTGATCGATGAGAGGCGTTCGGACAGTGACAGTCCGGCGCCTCTCGCTCTTTGTGGGGTGCGGTTCCCGCACAGATGAACGGCTTTCCCGTTCTGGAAAGCCAGGGATCTTGACCACGCTGCCCGCAGGTCGGAAGCATCGATCGGGACACTGACTGTCGACGTGAGGGGGAAGCCGTGGGCGCGCCGCTGCGGAAGCTGTCGGGAGACCCGACTGCAAGAACGGCACGTGCCCGACGCTGTGGGTTGCGGACGACGGCAAGGACTACGTGGTGCAGGGGTACGTGATCACGGACCCTGAGCGGCTGGCGCAGCTCGACCTGCCGGAGGGGGAGACGGCCGTCATGATCCCGGCCGCAGTTCTTGAGGGGTACTGCGGTGCTCGCGGGTGAGGAGTTCGGCCGACTCTTCGAGACCTTCGAACGGACGGCGTTCAGGCTGGAGACGCTGGCCGAGTACGACGTGGAGGAAGAGCGCGAAGAGGTGGTGCGGTTCCTCGCGGGCGAGGACATGGGGCCGGACTGGGACGACAACCCATGGGTGCGCTCGATGACGGACAAGGGCAAGAGGGTGTCGCGCGTGCACGTCCTGCGCTCTCCGCTGACGGACTACCTCCAGTACGAACTGGCGGCATACCCCGGCAACATCAAGGCGGGCGAGTCCATCGGGATCATCGATCTTGCCGAGCAGGAAGTGACGGGCCTCCCCGATCACGACTTCTGGCTCTTCGACGACCGCGACGTGTACCGGATGCACTACACCCTCGAAGGCAAGTTCATCGGCGGTGAGCTGTTGCCCGCTGTCCGGCTCGCGGAGTACCAGGGTTACCGCGACGTGGCGCTCACTCACGCCGTGCCGTTCGCGTCCTACTGGGAGCGGCACCACTGACCACGGACTCGATCGGGAAAGCCCTGCGGGCGCTGCGGGAAGCATCGGCACTGACCGGTGACTCGGTGGCCCGCAGGGCTTCCATGTCTGCGGGGAAGCTCTCGAAGATCGAGAACGGCCGAACCCTGCCCACCGTGCAGGACGTCGACCTGATCCTGTCGGCACTCGGCGTCTCGGAGGCAGTGAAGGAACAGTTCCTCGCCACTGCCCGAGCAGAGGTCACGGAGGCTACGGCATGGCGTCTGCTGCGTCGTATGGGCCCGTGGAAGCCCCAGAACACCATCAAGGCCATCGAGGCCAAAACAGCCGCTCTCAGGCTGTTTCAGGGGCAACTCATCCCTGGGCTCCTCCAAACCCCGGAGTACGCCACGGCGGTGTTCTCGTTGCCTCCCGCACTGCCTGACGAGACCAGGGCCCGAACGGTGGCGGCGAGGCTGGAGCGTCAGGCCACGCTCTACGAAGACGGCCGGTCGTTCCGCTTCGTGATCTGTGAGCACGTCCTGCGGTGGCTGATCTGCGAGCCGGCCGTCATGGCAGTCCAACTCGACCGGCTTGTGTCCCTGTCCCGGCTCCCCAACGTGGCCATCGGTGTTGTGCCCCTGACCGGTCGGATGCCGGACTTCCCCATGACGTGCTTCAGCATCCACGACGACCGGTTGGTGATCGTCGAGACGTTCCACTCGGAGATCACGACGCGCGACCCCAGGGACATACAGACGTACGTCGACACCTTCGAACGGTTCGCCGACGTGGCGCTCTACGGCGACGACATGCGCACTCTCGTCGAAGGCATCCGAGACGGGTTCTTGCCTCAACAGGAAAGAAGGTAGGGCCGCCCGGCTGGAGCCCCAAGGATGGATGTGCAGCGAGATCCAAGCCGGGGAGTAGCCATGCCAGTGACCGTCACCACGCAGTCGGGACCGGTGCACCTGTCGCTTCCACTGCCCCCTCCGGACCCTGCGCCGAACTGTGACGTGTGCGCAGCGTTGGTTGAGCAACGGCAGGAAGCGCAGGCCAGGGGGTGACCTGTCGGCGGCGACGGATGCCGCTGTGGAGATCCGGAACCATCCCCACCGGACGCGGTAGCACTGACGCGGTGGACATGCAGACGTGGCGAGAAGCCCGCACAAGGGCTGTTGACGCGGCGGAAGCCATGCGGGCAGCACTGGCCGCTCTTGGCGTCCCTGAGACCGTCTGGCGCAGCGTGCGCCCCATGGTGACCCACAAGGGCGTGCCGTACGTGCACATCGGGATGGTGCGCGCGGACACTGCCGAGCAGATGGCGGAAGCCATGCGGGCCACGGCGAGTGGCGACAGGTGAGGGGACCATGGTGACCCGCGCTGTCCTGCGGTACGTGAAGCACCGGATCACGCAGCACCCCGACACGGACGTGACCTTCGAGGCGGAGTGCCTTCACTGCAAGTGGATGGCCACGCCCTCGACGGACGGTGCGGCGGTCGACGTGGAGTGCATGAGCCACACAGGCCGAAGCGGGCACAAGGGCTTCCGACGGATCTGCACGTCCTTCGCGATGGTGGTCAGGGACGAGTGACCGGCAACCCTGCGGTGCCCCTCGAAGTGCTGTGCGCGCGCCCCAGAGGGGCGCAGAGAGGCTCGTGGCGCGACGGCCACGGGTGTTGCTCCCCGGTGCTTGTTCGGCAAGGTGAAGGAGGGCCACCACTTTGGCTTTCACACCGGGATGACGAGTCAGGCGGGTTCCTTGGTTGGCGTCTTCGGGTTAGCGTCTTGGCGTGGTCACAGAGAGCACCTCCGTGCTGGTCGGCGTGCGGAAGTTCGATGGCAGCCTGAGCGCGCAGTGGACCGCTACCCGGCTCGGCGAGGATGAGCACGGCGTGTGGTTGGGCACGGCGCAGGGTGTCCCCGTCAGTTCGGTCACGGGTGGCTGGACAAGTCGGTTCGCGTACGTGATGTTGGTCCCGCGCGGTGAGTGGTGGACGGCCACGTTCTGTGCGGACCCGGGTCCCGAGATGTACTGCGATGTATGCACGGTGCCCGAGTGGAATGCAGACGGGACCGTCCTGCGCATGGTGGACCTCGATCTCGATGTCGTACGGCCTCGTAGCGGCGAGGCCCGCATCGAGGACGAGGACGAGTTCGCCCAACACCAAGTCCGCTACGGCTACCCCGACAGCGTCATCGGCAAGGCCCGACAAACCTGCGAATGGTTGATGGAGGCGGGCCGTCGAGATGGTGATGGCGTCGAACCCTTCACCTCGGTGTATCGCTACTGGATTGGCCTCATCGGGTAGGCCAGAGTGGGTCTTGGCCGCGCGAGAGGGCTCAGGCTGACAGACCGGCCTCGAACGGGCCCAGTCGACGGGTCGCTGTTTAGGGTGCTCGCGCTCGGCACCCTGGCGATGCGCCTGCGTGCGCCTGTCTCAGGCGCTCTCGCCGAGGTGGCGGTACAGGGTGGCGCGGGAGACCCCGAGAGCCTTGGCAAAGGCGCTCACGCTCTCGCCCTTCGCCTTCCTGGCACGGGCCACGGTGAGCACGTCCTCATCGACCACGGACGGCCGTCCGCCGGTACGGCCCTGCGCCTTGGCCGCTTCCAGTCCTGCCCGAGTCCGGTCCTTGATGAGTGAACGCTCGAACTCCGCCATGGCAGCGATGATCTGGAAAAACAGGCGGCCATCGGCCGAGGTGGTGTCGACTGACGAGAGCGCACCATCGAGCACGCGGAACCCGATGCCGCGCTGCCGCAAGCCGTCGACGATGCCCTCACGGAGTGGCCAGCTCTACCACTGCTGAACAGTGGGAACTACGGTGTCCGCTCCTCGAAGGAGCGGGAGAAGCTTTCCTACATGGCAGGGTGCTTGGTCGTCAACCTGGCTGGCCGAGCCCCCGCCCTGCGCGTCGCGGTAAAGCGAGCCAAGGCAGGGGCATGGCTCGTCGGTCAGAGCTTGGCGGCGAAGTCGTCGCTCTTGATGACGAGACGCTCGCGTACATCGCGAGGGATCTTCAACCGCAGATGCACGGACGGAGCGCGCACGCCCTTGATCTTGGTTCGCGTCATCTCGCATGTGATACCGACGCGGCGCAGGTCCTCGGCCATCGCTTCCATGCCGCCCTCCTCCGACACCTCGCGGAAGGTCTTGCCGTTGTGCACGAGGATCCATCGGTCCTGCGTCGTCTCGGGATCGATGGCGCTGAGTTCGTCCGTCAGCTTGTCGAGTGTCTTCTCTGCCTGCTCCCTGGTGAACCGCGTCTTCGAGAACCGGCCCCCCGGCTCAAGTTCCTTCATGTAGTAGGCGATGGACCCTTCGAGGCGCTTCACTTCGGCCCGAGCCTCGGCGCCTCTCGCGTACTCGCGCACCTGCACGGGGAAGTCGCCGAGCACTCGCAGGACGTCCGCCACCAGTACGTCGTACACACCCTGTGGGTTGGGTGCGCCGAGCCCTCCGCTCTTGCACTTGCCGCAGCGGAGGTAGGAGTAGTCCCGACCCTTGTGGCTCGTCTTCTGCACGGTCATGTTGGTCGAACAGTCGGGGCAGATCAGCACGCCGAGGAACTGTGTCGCCCCGCCGGTCTGCCGGGCGGGCTGGTTCTTTCCTCGACGGTCGAGCGCCGCTTGAAGGGTCTCGAACTCCTCCTCGGTGAAGATCGAAGGAGCGATCCGAATCGGCTTGCCATCGTCGCCGAGAAGGAGCCTGCTCCGTCGCTTACCTCCCTGCTTGTTCTCCTCGACCCGGTAGCCCATGAGTGCCGGGTTGCGAAGACGTCGGAGGATGGTCGCCGTCGTGAGCCCGGGCGACATGAGTCCAGAACGGACGAGGCACATGGCCATGCGCCGGGCCGACACTCCTCGCAGCGCCATACGGCGAGCCCAGTGCAGCGCCTTGTGGGCGTCCTTATTGATGGCGAGGACGCTCCTGCCGTCCTTCTTTGCCGTCTCGTATCCGTACGCAGGCTTACCCACAAGCCAGTCGGTCTGGGTCTTCGCGTAGTCCCACAGGCTCGACACTCGTGTGCTCGTGTTGGCTGCCTCGATCTCGGCGATGCCCCCGATGAGCGTGACCATGATGCGGCCCGTGGTCGTGCTGAGATCGATCGCGTCGTTCTTCGATACGAGGTTCCTCCCGTACCGCTCGCACCACTCGATCATCGTCGAGAGATCCGACATACGACGAATGAAGCGGTCGAGCTTCCAGAAGAGCAGAGCATCGAACTCGGGCGCCCGGTTGTTGAGCCACTCGCCGAGTTCCCTCCGCTTCCACGGCGGAACCTTCGTCGCCGACACGTTGAGGTCGGAGGCGACACCGACGACGCGGTAACCCTTGTCCCTTGCGAGCACCCGCAGGTCGAGTTCCTGTCGGACGGGCGACGTAGTGTCGTCCGTCAGGACGGACAGGCGGACGGAGAGCAGGGCGCGGGGAGCGTCCTCGGGCAGCAGGGCCTCCGCTCTCTTCAGGTCCTCCAGCAGGGCCAGATCCGAAGTGGACCACTCCGCATCGATGTCGTACGTCTTCATGACGCGCGAGAGTAGCTGATGGATTTGAGTGCGTCTCCTTTTGTCTCAGATGGACACGGCTATTCAAATCGGCCCCACCGGCAAGAAGCTGCTCCCGCTCACGGTCAAGAACGCCGGTCCGACGCCCGCTGCGAGTGGCCACGCGCACTGAGGTGGGCCGGCCGCTGGATGCGCCACGCGCGCGGGACGGTGTCGGCGAGCCGGCGGTGCCGCGGCCGCGCCGCTGCCCGAACGCGGGGCTCAGGGCGGTGGTGGTGGCAGGAGGGGGCCGAGGGGGCCCAGGTCGAGGTTGAGGTCGTCCATCGTGAGGTCGTAGCGGCGGCACAGTTCCGTCATGCGGTCGTGGAGGATCATCAGCGTCAGGCCCAGCCGCTCCTCCTGCTGCTCGGTGAGACCGCCCTGGTCGACGCGGTGCAGGGCCTGGCGCTCCATCAGCTGGCGGAGCAACTCGACGATCGTGAGCACGAGTTTGACCAGGTCGCGCTCCACCGTCTCCGGCTCGGTCCGGAGGCGGTGGGCGACCGAGGAGCCGCCTTCACGGTCGTCCAGGGGCGGAGGCATCTCGTCCGGCCGGGCCGGGAGCAGGGCGAAGGCGCGTGCCGCGGCGTCGGCCACCTCGTCCAGGCGGCCCGAGTCGGGCTGGCGGTCAGCGGAGGGCGTCATGGGGGTCGCCGCCTTCGGTGAGCGTCTCTCGCGCGGTGGGCCCAGGGGGCAGTTCGGGGAGCATGACTCCCCACTGCTGCTCCTGAACGGCGACGATCACCGCGCGCAGCGAGATCCTGACCAGGTCGATGTCCGCGATCGACAGGACGACGTCACCGGTGAGCACCACGCCGCCGCTCAGCAGCCGGTCGAGCAGGTCGATCAGGGCCACCTGGCGCTGGGCGAGCGGGGGGTCCTCGTACGCGGTCACCGCTGTCGCGCTCCCTCCGCGTCGGCGCCCGGGTCGGCGCCCTGGGTCTGCGGCTCCTGGGCGAAGGAGTACGGCACCCAGGGTCCGGTGACCTCCACCCGTACGCCCGGGAGCCCTTCGGCGGCGTCGAGGACTCGCTCGCGGAACTCCTGGCCCCGGTCGCGCGGGACGAGATAGGCGTCGTTGGCTATGTTCTCGCCGGACGTGCCGGCCAGGCGGCCCTGTTGCGGGCGGTGCCGGGCGCGGGCCACGGCGAGGGTCGCGGCCCGACCCTCGATACGGCGTACGGTCTCGGCGGCGGACGACCAGGCGTCCTCCCGCGCGTGCCGCTGCTGCCGGCGCTGCCGCAGGTAGGCGCGGCCGGGATCGGGTTCGTCCGCGGCGCTGTCCGGAGGCGACGGCGGGGACGGCCGCGCGGCCGGGGAGGACGTGTCGGCGTAGACCTTCACGCCCCACTCGACATGGTCGGCGAGCCGGTCCAGGAGTGCGGCGAGGGTCTGTTCCCGCTCCACGAGCATGTCGCTGACCCGGGTGTCGTCGAGGTACACCGTCGCCAGCCGCAGCGGCAGCACCGTGCCCCGGGCGCCCAGCGTCTCGATGACGTGATGGTGGGCGCGGGCCACGTTCTCCAGCCAGTCCAGGTCCTCCAGGTGAGCCTTGAGGGCGGCCTCGGAGAAGTCCGCGCCGGGCACCGGGCTGACCGCCGCCGCCAGGTCGCCGTGGCGGACCAGCGTGACGGGCGCGTCCGCGACCCCGACGAGGTCCGCGACCCCGAGGACGCCGGTGAGCGCGTCGTCCTGCGGGGAGGCGCCGGGGCGCAGCACGCCGTACGCGTAACTGAGTCGGTCGTCCATGGGTCAACTCCGGCCGTCGTCGTCCTCGGCGGTCCTGCGCCGCTTGCGCCGGGGCTCGGCGCCGGGCTCGTGGTCCTGATCGCGGTCACGGTCACGGTCACGGTCGCGGCGGCGGCCACCGGCGGCGCTCTCCGGCAGTTCCGCCTGCGACTCCGCCATCTGCCTGCGCAACTGCTCGACCTCGTCGCGCAGGCGCTCGTTCTGCTCCTTCAGGTCGCGGGTGCCGTCGGCGCGCGACGACAGCGCCGGGTCGCGCTCCCACCAGTCGATGCCGATCTCCTTCGCCTTGTCCACCGAGGTGACCAGCAGGCGGAGCCGGATGGTGAGCAGCTCGATGTCGAGCAGGTCGATCTTGATGTCGCCGACGATGACGATGCCCTTGTCGAGCACCCGCTCGAGTATGTCGGCGAGGTTGGCACTCGTTCCCTGGTTGTACGGCTGAAGCGTGCGCGCCGGGGAGGGGCCGGCAGGTGGGGGCTCGGTCACGGCGTCGTCGACCTCGTTCCTGGAAGCGGCTCAGTGTCGCCGGCGCCGGCTAGCTGCGGCGCCTGCGGCTCTCGGCCGGGGGTTCCTCGTCGCGGTCCTCGGGCTCTTCGTCCTCCTCCTCGTCGTATTCGTCCTCGTCTTCGTCTTCGGGCTCTTCCTCGTCTGCGGCTGTGTCCGCGTCCGTGTCCCGAGCCGCGCGCTGGTCCCTCTCGTCGTAGCGGTCCTCGGGCTGTGCCTCGTCGTCCTCGTACTCCTCGTCGTCCTCGACGTCCTCGACGCGGGTCTGATCCTCACCGCGGGCCTCCAGGTCCTCCTCCTCGTACTCCTCGTGCAGGCCACGGACCAGCTCGCCGTCGCGGATCTCTTCGCGCAGCATCACGAACTTGCGGAAGCGCTTCAGATCGAGCCGGGCACGGCGGCCCTGGGCCCGCCAGAGATTTCCGGTCTTCTCGACGAATCCCTGGGGGATGTGGTCGAGGACCAGCAGGACCTTGGTGAGGTTCTCGGCCACAGGGTGGAAGGTGACCACCCCGCTGGTGGTGCCGCCGGCCCCTTCGGAGATCCAGGCGATCCGCTCGTCGGGCACCTGCTCGATGATCGTCCCGGTCCACGCGCGGCCGGCCTTGGCGATCTTGGCCTCCTCGACGCCCGTCACGTCCTCGGCGGACCGGCCGAACTCCGTGAACCGCGTCCACTGCTCGTACGCCTCGCGCACCGGAACGCCGATGTCGATGTCCTCGATGACGGTCATGCTCCTGGCGCCGCCGCGCGACGACCCGTGCCTATGGCCGGCGGCCTGCTTGATCTTGTCCGTCACGGCGTCCTTGGCGTGCACGGCGCCTTCCTTGGCCTGGGACGCCTGCCCGCCGAGCAACTTTCCTCCTTTGCCGAGGCCGTGGACGAGCGCGCCGGGTTCCAGATGGGCGGAACCGATCCGGTTCGCCGCGTCGCCCACCTTGTGTCCCACGCCGGCCAGGACGTGCTCCAGGCGGGTCTCGGCGTAGGCGCCCAGCTCCTCCACCAGCTTCGCGCCCGGGCTCTTCAGGGCGTCGGTACCGCCCGGCGATCCCGGTACGGATGCCTTGACGTCAGTCATCGTCCGACTCCCTCGCTCGCGAGGAGCCCTTCGGCCTCGAGGACGTTTTGTGCGCCACGCCGCCGGACTTCGGCTGCGACGACATCCGGCGTACCGCCTTCTTGGCCCTGAGCTGCCTTTCCTCCATCTCCTCGCGCGGCTCCTCGGCCCCGAGGTCCTCGCCCTCCTGTCGCCGCAATCGTCCCTGCTGCCCCTGCAGGCCGAGGGTGCGCTGGTGGAGCGAGTCGGCGAGGTGGTTGACCTGGGCGTTCACCACGGAGGTCGCCGCTGCCTTGGCCACGCCGGCCAGTTCGGTGCGGGCCTGCTGGCTGAGGTTGCCGAGCACGGGCGCGAAGGCCTCCGCGAGGTCTCCGGCCTTCGCGCGCCTGACGGCCATCGCCAGGGCGAGCCCCAGGGCGGCCTTGGCGTTCTTGTTACGGCCCAGCGCATA
Source organism: Streptomyces sp. NPDC086077 (assembly GCF_040686175.1). Classification (NCBI taxonomy): domain Bacteria; kingdom Bacillati; phylum Actinomycetota; class Actinomycetes; order Kitasatosporales; family Streptomycetaceae; genus Streptomyces; species Streptomyces sp. NPDC086077. Next base: position 33,004 of record NZ_JBFBJT010000073.1, read on the forward strand.
GCCGCCGATGAGGGCAGCTCCCACTTTGGCGTTGTTCATGATGCCGACCTTCCGAGCTGGTACAGCCTGATCTCCTCCAGCCGTCCCAGCAGTTCCTCCTCGCGTGCCGCGAAGTCCTCGTCGTCGATACGGCCCTCCGTGCGCGCCCGCTCCAGGTCGGCGAGCGCCGCCTGGATGGGAGTGGGGTCGTAGTACTCGTTCTCCGCGGCCTGAACGACCTTGTCGAGCACCCAGCCCACGCCTCGCACCGGGGCGAAGGGCAGTGCCAGGACCTCGAAGACCAGTCCCACGGTGCCTCCTTGTGTCGTGCGGCCTGGTGCCGGCGGTGTGTGTCAGGCGAAGCTGTAGGGCGGCAGTGGACCTCGGAGCCGTAGCTCGGCCCCCTCGGGCAGTTGCCCGGTGAGCTCCGCGCAGGCGTCGGTGAACTCCTGGGACCTCTCGTCGTCCACCAGGAACGAGGCGTTGACGAAGTACTGCTCCGAGGACGGCGACAGGCTCTCCGCCTGTGCCAACGGCCGCAGCGCGGTGACGACCTGGGTGGCGAGCGCCTCCTCGCGGCCCTGTACCTCCTGGGCCACGAGCTGGCCGAGTTCCATCCGCTGCTCGGGGCTCCCGCCCTCGCGCGTCGCCTCGTTCAGCTCACGTATCCGGTCGGAGTCCTCGATGATCCGTCGCAGCAGCGAGTCCTCGTCCTGCACGCCCTTGACGTTGAACTCCACCCGGTCGGCGAGTTCGGCCATCCGCTGGGCGTACTGGTCGGAGCCCTGCTCCAGGACGACACGTACGGCGTCCTCGTCCTGGGCGACGAACCCGAAGCCCAGCGGCAGCGAGACGCCGTCGGACCACAACCGCTCCTGCACCGTGTGATGTGCCTCCAGGTCCCGGCGGGCGACCGAGAGGTCCGCGGGGGCCTCGCTGACCACGGCGCACAGCGAGTCGCCGCGCACCACACGCAGTTCGGAGGGCGCCTCGCCGACGCCCTTGAGGCCGTCGAGGCGCAGCGGATGGGATGCCTCGGTGATGGCGTAGACGTACAGGGACATCGCTCACTCCTCGCGGTCCTTGGAGGAACGGCGCTCGGAACGGCGCTCGGCCGGTTCGCGCTCCCGCTCCCGCCGCTCGCCCCTGCCGCGCCGCGGTCGTTCACCGCTCTCGATCTCGTCGCGGCCGCCCTGCAGGGACTCCGTGAAGGCTTCGACGGCGCCGCTCAGCGCGCCCTTGCTCTTGCCCTTGGCGCCGCCCTCGGTGACCCGCTCCATCACGTCGGGCAGCTGGGCCGGGGCCTTGCGGCCCGCCTCCAGGTCCAGCCGGTTGCATGCCTCGGCGAAGCGCAGGTACGTGTCCACGCTGGCCACGACGATACGAGCGTCGATCTTGGCTATCTCGATGCCGACCAGGGAGACCCGTACGAAGGCGTCGATCACCAGACCGCGGTCCAGGACCAACTCCAGTACGTCGTAGAGGTTCCCGGAGCCCGAACTGGGGGCGGGCACCGCGCCGCCGCCCGGCGTCACAGTCACGATCTTCTCCCTTCGTTCCGGTCGAGCTGGGCGCGCGTGTAGCGGCGCCCGCGTTTGTAGGCCAGCAGTTGGCCGGCCGGGTCCATCGCGACCTCGTAGCTGGCCATCACACTCGTGGTCTCGGGGATGCGCTCCAGCTCGACGACCTCGACCTCGGCCTCCCAGCCGTCGTCCGTGGGCTTCAGCGCGGAGACGGACTCGGGTCGCCGGCCGAGCAGCTCCGCGAGTTGCTCGGTCGCCTGCCGCATCGCCTCGGGGGCCGAGACTCTCTCGTTGTCGGGCATATCATCACCAACCGTCGTCAATCCTCCGTGTCTCCCAAAACGCCCTCCTGTATCGCTCCGGTCAGCAGGTTTTCCGGCGCCCTGGTGCATCCGGAGCGCGGCCGGAGGCGTCTACTGGGGTATGGACCTGGAAAAACCACCAGCTCAGCCGCCACCCGACGGGTGCCTCGTGGTCGCGATCCGGGTACCGGTGCGGATCGTGGTGCTCGTTCTCGTGCTCCCGGTGCGCATGGCCTGGGACGCGCTGGTCGTCGCCGGGCGGTTCCTCCACGACACGGTGCTCAGGCCGACCGGGCGGGCGCTGCTGTGGCTGGGTCGGGCGGTGTTCGTGTGGCCGTTCGTCGCGCTGTGGCGCTGGGTGCTTGTTCCGGTGGGCCGGACGCTCGCCTGGCTCGGGAACGTGCTCGTCGTCGTGCCGTGCGGGTGGCTTCACCGGTACGTCCTGACACCCGCCGGGCAGGCGATCGCCTGGGTGGGACGGGGGATCGCCGCCGGGCTGCAGTGGGTGTACGCGCGCGTGCTCACGCCCGTCGGACGCGCGGTCATGTGGGTCCTGAGGGGCGTCGGCGCCGTGCTCGCCGTCGTCGGCGCCGGGGTGTTCACCGCCGTGGCGTGGCTGGCGCGCCACCTCCTCGTCGCGCCCGCCGCCTGGGTGTACGAGTGGGTCCTCACGCCGGTCGGACGGGCGATCGTGTGGTGCCTGAAAGGGCTCGTGTGGCTCGTGGGCATGGTCTTCACGGGCATCGGCACGGTCCTGTACTGGACCTGCCGGATCCTGTTCGCGCTGCCCGCCCTCGCGGTGTGGCGCTGGGTGCTGGTGCCCGTCGGGCACGTGCTCGCGGTCGTCGGGCGTGAGGTCGGCGCCGCGCTGGGGCACGCCTGGCGGGTCGCGGGGCACATCTCGCTCGCCGTCGGCCGGTTCCTCGGGACGCTCTTGCGGTGGCTCGTCGTGGAACCGGTGCGCTGGGTGTACACGCGCGTGCTCACGCCTGCCGGTCATCTCGTCCGGGACGCGGTGCTGCGGCCCGTGGCCGAGGCGCTGCGCGCCGCGGGGCGGGCCTCGCGGCAGGCGCTGGCGTCCGCACGGGCGAGCGTGCGGCAGGCGCGGGCCGACTTCCGGCGGATGCTCTTCGGCGCCGGCGGGCCCCGGCGGCGGCCGGAGGTGGCCCGGCGGGAACCTGTGGCCGCCGAGACACGTACTCTTGGTAGCAGTACGACCGCTCTCACGAAGGATTGAACGACACTGGGCAAGCGACAGCCCGAAGGCCCGCCGCCGGCACCCGCGGTGCAGCGCGTCCGACTGCGCTACACCAAGCGCGGCCGCCTCCGGTTCACCAGCCACCGTGACTTCCAGCGCGCCTTCGAGCGTGCGTTGCGCCGCGCCGAGGTACCCATGGCGTACTCGGCGGGGTTCACCCCGCACCCGAAGGTGTCGTACGCCAATGCCGCACCCACCGGCACGGGCAGTGAGGCGGAGTACCTGGAGATCGCGCTCACCGCGCCGCGCGATCCGGAGAAGCTCCGGATCCTGCTCGACGAGTCGATGCCCACCGGGCTCGACATCGTCGACGCCGTCGAGGCCCGTACGTCGGGCCTCGCCGACCGGCTGACGGCCTCCGTCTGGGAGCTGCGCCTGACCGGCGTGGACCCGGGCGACGCCGCGCGTGCCGTGGCCGCGTTCAACGCGGCCGAGGCCGTCGAGGTGCAGCGGCTGACCAAGAACGGCGTCCGCACCTTCGACGCCCGCCCGGCGGTCGTGAGCCTGGAAAGCCGCGACGGCCGCACGGCCGCGGAGACGCAGCATCCGCAGGCTGATAGGCCGACCGACCAGCCCTGTGCGATACTGCGGCTGGTTGTTCGGCACGTGACGCCTGCCGTACGACCCGACGACGTCCTGTCCGGTCTCCGCGCCGTGGCCGACCTGGCGCCGCCGGTCCCCGCAGCGGTGACCAGGCTGGCGCAGGGGCTTTTCGATGAAGAGACCGGCACGGTGACAGACCCGCTCGCGCCTGATCGCGAGGCGGGTCCCGCGTAGGACGGACGTCGTAGCGCCGCCCTCGTACTCGGGAGCCACCTGGGTCGGGCAGCGCACCGACCACAAGACTTTCGCCAGGCCGTACGCAACACGGCATACGGAACCGGCGAGACAGGACAACAGAGAGCTCCCGTGCGGCGCCCGCGCCCCGGACGGCGGCAGTCGCGCATCGCGCGAGCCGCGGACGTCACCGGCACCACTGCCGGACCAGGTGCGGCGCCCGGGAGCCTGACGGGAGAAACGCCCGCATGCTCGAGCCGATCGAACCCGCCGAGGGTTCCGAACTCAACACACCCAGCGACACCCTGCCGCCGCGTCGGCGCCGTGCCGCTTCCCGGCCGGCGGGTCCACCCGCCGCCACGTCCGAGACGCCCGCGGAGACGGTCGAGCCGGCCATACCGGCCGCCGAGCCGGCCTCGGGCGATCTGACCTCCGGAGAAGCCGCCGGCCTGGCTGCCACCGACCTCTCCTCCGCGGCTTCCGAGGAGGCCGGGGACGTCGACGAGGCGCTTGAGGCGTCCGCGACCGACGAGGTCGCCGACGCCGCCGAGGAGGCCGCGCCCGCCGGGCGTTCGCGTCGTCGTGCGACGCGCCGGGCGTCCGCGCC
>NZ_JBFBJT010000074.1:0-37035 GCF_040686175.1 Streptomyces sp. NPDC086077
TCGCAGCGTGCCGCGCGACCAGGCGGTGCAGCTGCTGGCCTCGCTGGCCTGGCGGGGCATCGCGGGCTTCCCGCTGCACGGCAACGAGCAGCAGCACCACTGACGCCCGCGCGTTTGTTCCCGTCGGGTGTTCGCTCCTGGCGTTCCCGCGTGGAGCGTGCGCGTCCCCTCACCGGGCTAATGTGTGCTGGGTACGGCGCGGACGCCCGCGCACTTCACTGACCGTTCGGAGGGACATAGCCGTGGAGGTCAAGATCGGCGTTCAGCACGCGCCGCGCGAGATCGTGCTGGAGAGCGGTCAGAGTGCCGAGGAGGTGGAGCGCGTGGTGGCCGAGGCGCTGGCCGGCAAGTCGCAGCTGCTCAGCCTCGTGGACGAGCACGGCCGCAAGGTCCTGGTCCCGGCCGACCGTCTCGCGTACGTCGAGCTCGGTGAGCCGGCGCCGCGCAAGGTGGGCTTCGGCGCGCTGTAGGCGGACGCCGCGGACAGCAGCAGACGGGAGGGCTCGGAGGCTCGCACAAGTCTCCGAGCCCTCCCGTTTCGGCTTCTCCTTTTGACCGTTTGCGACGCGTCCCGCACGGATTCACAAACAGAGCACACCTCCCGCACAGGGGAGGATTGCATTCCGCAGGTCAGGGGTAAGACGGGCTACGACCGTTTCGGGCAGACCGGCCATGTGGGAGGACCCTGACATGCTCCTGGAAGCACTCAGCTCCGCGATCCTCGGCCTGGCTCTGTCATGGGCCTACGCCGCTCGCCTGCCGCACCGCCTTCCGGCTCGTCACCTGGTCCTGTCGACCGGTGTCGCCGGGGCCCTCTTCGGCGCCTTCCTCACGCACAGCGCGCTGGAAGCCGGCGGCGTCCTGCTGGTGCTCCTCGGCGCGGCGATCGTCTCCGTCGCGTCCCTCTCCCTGCTGCTGCGCCCGGCGGGAAGACTCCGCCGACGATCGGCGACGGCCTGAGCCGCCGCCGCGGGAGCGGCCGCCCGTAGGGCCGCCGCCCCGCGGCCCAGCCGGGAAGGGCCTGGTCCTCGCGGTCAGGACCCTGCCTGGCCCGGACCCACCCGTCGACGACAGCTACGCGGCCAGCCCCAGAGCGGCCATCCGCTTGGTGTGCGCCTCGGTGATCCGGGAGAACATCCTGCCGACCTCGGCGAGGTCGAAGCCGTCGGCGACGCCGCCCACCAGCATCGTGGACAGGGCGTCGCGCTCTGCCACCACCCGCTGCGACTGGGACAGAGCCTCACCCATCAGCCGTCGCGCCCACAGCGCGAGCCGCCCGCCCACCCGCGGGTCGGCGTCGATCGCCGCACGCACCCGGTCGACGGCGAATCCGGCGTGACCGGTGTCGTCCAGCACGGCGAGCACCAGGGAGCGGGTGTCGGCGTCCAGCCGTGCGGCCACCTCGCGGTAGAAGTCGCTGGCGATGGAGTCGCCGACATAGGCCTTGACGAGCCCCTCCAGCCAGTCCGAGGGCGCCGTCTGCCGGTGGAAGCCGTCGAGCGCGGCCACGAACGGCTCCATCGCGGCGGTCGGCTCCTCACCGATCTCGGTGAGCCGGCCACGCAGCCGCTCGAAGTGGTGGAACTCCGCCGACGCCATCTTCGCCAGCTCCGCCTTGTCCTCCAGCGTCGGTGCCAGCTTGGCGTCCTCCGCGAGCCGCTCGAAGGCCGCGAGCTCCCCGTACGCGAGCGCCCCGAGCAGGTCCACGACCGCGGCCCGGTACTGCGGGTCGGCGGAGGCGGTCGCCCAGTCCTGGGCGGCGACCCCGGTGTGTGCGGCGGCGTCGGCGTCGGGGGTCTCGGCGGCGTGCTCAGGCTTGTCAGAGGTCGTCATGGAGCGCACAATAGCCCGCTCGCCCCGGGGCGGAAGTCCCTGGTCAATCAGTGTGACCACGACGACGCGAATGACCATGTGGGCAAGTGTGACGATGACTACGTGACCGAATCGGCCATCGCATGTGCACGATTCCGGGGTATGGTGGTAATGCGCCTGCTGGTACGACGACGTCTTCGCCGTAGCTCGACAGGCCGCACGTATGAGGATGCCCGGTCGGAGGCCCGATCGGCTCCGACCCGACAGCCCTCCCTGACCGTACGGCACTGTGCGTACGACGATCGGAGGGACCCCCTCAGCGGTACGAACGCTGGAGCGTTGGCAGAGGTCCCGTGTCCTACGGCGCGCCCCTACGGCCGTCGATGTCCCCGGCACGGTCCGACACGACCCCCGCGCTCGCCTCGTACCGCGCACACAGAAGAGGCAGCACCCTGACTACGACGTTCCGAGAGCTCGGGATCCTCCCCGAGACCGCCGAGGCCCTGGAGGCCGTCGGCATCGTCACCCCGTTCCCCATCCAGGAGATGACCCTCCCCGTCGCCCTTTCCGGCACGGACGTCATCGGCCAGGCCAAGACCGGCACCGGCAAGACGCTTGGCTTCGGCCTTCCGCTCCTCGAGCGTGTCACCGTCCCCGCCGACGTCGAGGCCGGGCGCGCCAAGCCCGAGGCACTCACCGACGCCCCGCAGGCCCTCGTCGTCGTCCCGACGCGCGAGCTGTGCACGCAGGTCACCAACGACCTGCTGACCGCCGGCAAGGTGCGCAACGTGCGCGTCTGCGCGATCTACGGCGGCCGGGCCTACGAGCCGCAGGTCGAGGCCCTGAAGAAGGGCGTCGACGTGGTCGTCGGCACCCCGGGCCGCCTGCTGGACCTGGCTGGCCAGAAGAAGCTCGACCTCGGCCACATCAAGAGCCTGGTCCTCGACGAGGCCGACGAGATGCTCGACCTGGGCTTCCTGCCCGACGTCGAGAAGATCATCAACATGCTTCCGGTGCGCCGCCAGACGATGCTGTTCTCGGCGACCATGCCGGGTGCGGTCATCGGTCTGGCCCGCCGTTACATGTCGCAGCCCACGCACATCCGCGCCACCGCGCCGGACGACGAGGGCGTGACGGTCGCGAACATCTCGCAGCACGTGTACCGCGCGCACAACATGGACAAGCCCGAGATGGTCGCGCGCATACTGCAGGCCGAGGGCCGTGGTCTGGCCATGGTCTTCTGCCGCACCAAGCGCACCGCGGCCGACCTGGCCGACCAGCTCAAGCAGCGCGGGTTCGCCTCCGGCTCGGTCCACGGCGACCTCGGCCAGGGCGCCCGCGAGCAGGCGCTGCGCGCCTTCCGCAACGGCAAGGTGGACGTCCTCGTCTGCACCGACGTCGCCGCCCGCGGCATCGACGTCGAAGGTGTGACGCACGTCATCAACTACCAGACGCCGGACGACGAGAAGACGTACCTGCACCGCATCGGCCGTACGGGCCGCGCGGGTGCTTCGGGTACGGCGATCACGTTGGTCGACTGGGACGACATCCCGCGCTGGCAGCTGATCAACAAGGCGCTGGAGCTGAAGTTCAACGACCCGGTGGAGACGTACTCCACGTCTCCGCACCTGTTCGCCGAGCTGAGCATCCCCGAGGGCACCAAGGGCGTCCTGCCGCGCTCGGAGCGCACGCGCGCCGGGCTCGACGCGGAGGAGCTGGAGGACCTGGGCGAGCCGGGCGGCCGCGGTGCGCGCGGTCGCGGTGCCCGGGGCGGCCGCGAGGCGTCCCGCCCCGCGCCCGACCGCGAGCGTTCCGACCGTACGCCGAGGCGCCGCCGGCGGACGCGCGGTGGTACGCCGCTGGACGCGACGCAGACGCCGGAGACCGCGACCGCCGAGGCGACCACGGAGGAGGCCGCCGGGCCGCGCACCCTGCGCCGCCGGCGCCGCACCCGCGCGGGCGCCTCGCAGGCGACGGCCCCGGCAGTGGTCGAGTCCCCCGTGACCGAGTCCCCCGTGACCGAGGCCGCCGAAACCGCGGTGACGACGGCCGAGGGCGCCGCCACCGTGGACGGCGTGGACAGCGCGGAGGGCCCGGCGAAGCCGCGCCGCCGCCGGACGCGCAAGTCGGCCGAGGCGCAGTCCGCTCAGGCCGTCGAGAGCGTGGCCGCCGTTACGCCTGTCGAGGCCCCGAAGGCCGCCGAGGCAGCGGTCGACACGGCCGAGGGCACCGAGGCCAGGCCGAAGCGCACCCGTACCCGCAAGGCGGCAGCCGCCGCACCCGAAGCGGTCGCCGAGAGCGCCGAGACGGTGGTCGACACCGCCGAGGGCGCCGAGGCCAAGCCCAAGCGCACTCGTACCCGCACCCGCAAGGCCGCGGAGCCTGCCCAGGCCACCGACGCCCCCGAGGTCACCGTGCCCGCCCAGGCCGGCGAGGCGGTGGTGACGCCGGAGGCGGAGGCCAAGCCGAAGGCGCGCCGCACCCGCAAGGCCACGGCCGCCGCCGAGGCAGCGGTCGACACGGCCGAGGGCGCGGAGGTCAAGCCCAGGCGCATCCGCAAGGCGACCGCCACCACCGAGGACGCCGAGGCCAAGCCGAAGCGCACCCGGAAGACGTCAGCCGCCGTGGCCGAGGCCGCGGTGGACGCCGCCGAGGACGCCGAGGCCAAGCCCAGGCGCACCCGCAAGACCGCGGCCGCCAAGGCCGAGGCCGCGGTGGACGCCGCCGAGAGCGCCGAGGCCAAGCCCAAGCGCAACCGGACGCGCAAGGCGACCGTCCCCGCCCCGGAGGCGACCGCCGAGATCCCGGCGCAGGCCACGCAGGAGCCGGAGGCCAAGCCGCGCCGCCGCACCCGCAAGGCCACGGCCGCCGCGGAGCCCGCGGACGGCTGATCACGGCAACCTGACGGCCCGGTCCCCCTTCCCGTGGGGCCGGGCCGTCGGCGTTCCGGCTCAACCGTCTTGCCGCCCCTCCCCGTACACCCCACCCGCTACGCTCGCCGCCCCTCCCCGTACACCCCCACCCGCTACCCTCACCCCGTGACCACGCCCGCCGCCCATACCCCACCCCCCGGCGCCCGCGCCTACCCCCTGCCCACCGCACGAGGTGACTTCGCGGTGGTGGACGTACCGGTCGCCCCCGGCGTCGCGCCGCGCGGCACGGCCTTGCTGATCCCCGGATTCACCGGCAGCAAGGAGGACTTCCGCCTGATGCAGGGGCCGCTCGCGGCGCGTGGGTACCGTACGGTGGCCGTGGACGGCCGGGGACAGTTCGAGTCGGACGGGCCCGAGCACGACGAAACGGCTTACGCCCAGCCGGAGTTGGCACGTGACGTCCTCGCGCAGGCCGAGTCCCTGGGCGCTCCCCTGCACCTCCTCGGACACTCCCTGGGCGGCCAGATCACCCGCGCCGCGGTCCTGCTGGACCACTCCCCCTTCGTCTCCCTCACCCTCATGTCGTCGGGCCCGGCGCAGATCTCGGTGTCCCAGCAGCAACGCGTGAAACTGCTGCGGGACGCGCTCGCCGTGATGACGATGGCCGAGGTCTGGGAGGTGATCCAGTCGATGGGTGCTCCCGAGGAGGTCGGCGGTCCGGCTCGGGGCATCGGCGGTCCCGAACTGCTGCGTCGCCGCTGGCTGGGGAACAAGCCCGCACAACTCATCGCCACCGGCCGCCAGTTGGCCACCGAGCCGGATCGCGTCACCGAACTCGCCGCGGTGCCGCTGCCGTTCCACGTCCTGTCTGGCGTGCGGGACGACACCTGGCCGCTGCCGCTCCTGGACGACATGGCCGTACGGCTACACGCGCACCGCACGGTCGTCGAGGACGCCGAACACTCGCCGAACGCGGAGCAGCCGCTCCAGACGGCCCGTGCGATCGCAGACTTCTGGGACATGACCCACACGACGGACTAGCCATCACTGACCACCGGTGCACGACGCGTGCCGCCGCCCGTCAGTACTGCGTCTGCAGATGCTCCCAGAACCCGTCCCGCAGTGCCCGCCGCAGATCCGCCTGTCCCCGCAGCGAGTACTGCAGCAGCCCCTCGGCCTCCACCAGCAGATCCTGGTCCACCGACCCGGGCAGATACGGATGCCCCGGCAGCAGCTCCACCAGCGACTCCCGACCCCGTGCCGCCAGCCACTTCGCCGCGATCTGCGCACCGACGAAGCGGACGGCCTCGCGGGCGGGCCGCACGGCGGTGGCGGGCTCGTAGGCGGCGGCCGTGCGCCGGGAGACGTACGGCTTGAAGAAGTCGAGGTCGAGGGTGCGCTGACTGTCGACCTCCCACAGCAGCGGCTCGGCCTGGTTACGGCCCTCGGGTGCCTCGATGCCCCACAGGTGCACCCGCGCCCCGTACCCCTGCGCCGCCTCGACCGCCGAGACCAGGTCCTCGTCGCCGCCGAGCAGGGCCGCGTCGCTGATGGCGCGGTGCCGGGCGAGGGACTCCAGGTCGGTGCGGATCAGTGAGTCGACGCCCTTCTGCTGGTTGTTGGCGTTGAGGTTGCCGAGGCGGACCTTCACGTCCGGCAGCTCGGCGATGGACTGCTGCTCGGTGGTGTGGATGCGGCGGCGGGCGCCGTCGTACCAGTAGACCCGCAGCAGCCGGCTGTCCGCGAAGATCTGGCGGGCCTTGTCGATGAGCGCCTCGATCAGGCCCTCGGCGTCCAGGTCGAAGGCGCGCCGGTCCTCGGTCCCGGACACCAACCGGCCCGCGGCCGCGTACAGATACCCCGCGTCGACGAAGATGGCGTGGGTCGAGGGTGTCTTCGCCACCTCGGCGAGCATGCGCTGAAGCAGCTCGTTCGTGCGGTCGATGCGGGCGGACAGAGCCGCGAGGTCGTCGTTCATCGCCTCCATTGTCCCGTTGGTCACGCTGCGAACACAACTGGTCCCGGTTAGTCTCAAGAGAGCTGCTTACCGTTCAGTATTTAGACGTTCGAAAAATTTCCTTAGCGTAGGGAATGTTTGTAACCCACTCCCTGTTGCATACGTATGGAGCCGGAGGCACCCCGCCTCTCGCGCCACCACCAGTAGTTCTCCTCAGGAGGATGACCAGACGAAGGGAGAAGCCATGCGCTTCGAAATCATGCGACTCGACGACGTGGACGGCACGCCCGTGGACACGACCGTCGTGGACGCCGCCTCCGTCAACCGGATCGTTCAGCAGGCCGCCGCCATCGGGCAGCGACTCTGGATCCGCCCGGCCGAGACCACGGCCTCATAACAGCGGATCCCCACTCGAAGCTTCAGGACCCCGCACGGACACGCCGTACGGGGTCCTGCTGTGTCCGCGGGGCTCAGCTCCCACGGATCACCTGGGTCACCCCGTTGACGACCTGCTGCACGGCGATCGCGGACAGCATCATGCCCGCAAGACGGGTCACCAGGACCACGCCGCCGTCCTTGATGACCCGGATGATCAGCAGCGAGTACCGCATGACCAGCCACAGCACGACATGGATGGCGAGGATCGCGGCCCACACCGACACCTGGAGGCCGACGCCGTCCGCCTTCTGCACGGCGAGGATGACAGACACGATCGCGCCGGGCCCGGCCAGCAGCGGCATGCCGAGCGGTACGAGGGCGACGTTGACGTCCTTCGTCTGCTGGGGCTCGTCGGTCTTGCCGGTGAGCAGGTCGAGCGCGATCAACAGGAGCAGCAGCCCGCCGGCGATCATCAGGGCCGGCACGGAGACATGCAGGTAGTCGAGGATCTGATGCCCCAGCACCCCGAACACGGTGATCACGCCACCGGCGACGCAGACGGCCTGGAAGGCCATCCGCCGCTGCACCTTGGCGGGCCGTCCCGCGGTCAGGGCGAGGAAGATCGGAGTGATCCCGGGGGGATCCATGATGACGAAGAGGGTGAGGAAGAGCGAGCCGAAGACAGCGAGGTCGAACATGAGAGAGCTACAGGCCTTGCGATGGGGTGACGGAGGTGAGCGTGCGGGGTGTGCGCCTCAGGCTCCGCCGGTGCCCGGCACCGGGAACGCGCCCGTCGCCCGGCGGGTGATCTCCCCGTACACCTCGGGGTCGGTCGCGTACTCGCCGAGCGCGACCGTCTTGCGGCTGCCGTGGTAGTCGCTGGACCCCGTGACCAGCAGCCCGAGCTCCTTGGCCAGGCCACGCAGCCGTGCCCGGGTGTCCGGGTCGTGGTCCATGTGGTCGACCTCGAGGCCGTCCAGCCCGGCGGCGGCCAGCTCGGCGATCACCGACTCCGGCACCGTACGCCCGCGCTTGGCGGCACCCGGATGCGCGAACACGGCCACTCCGCCGGCGCCCTTGATCAGCCGGATCGCCTCGAAAGGATCGGTCTCGTGCTTGCCCACGTAGGCCCGCCCGCCGTCGGCCAGCCAGTCCTGCGTGAAGGCGTCGCCCACACTCGGTACGACACCCAGCTCGACCAGCGCGGTCGCCACATGCGGGCGGCCCACGGACCCTTCGCCGGCGATCCGCGCGACCTGCTCCCAGGTGACCGGCACGCCCAGCTCGTTCAGCTTGGCGATCATGCCCTTGGCCCGCGGCACCCGGTCGTCGCGCACCAGCTCACGCTCGGCGAGCAGCGCGGGCTCCTCGGCGTCGAAGAGATAGGCCAGCATGTGCATGCCGATACCGTCGGTGCGGCAGGACAGCTCGGCTCCGGTGACCAGCGTGAGCCCCTCGGGCAGCGCCTCGATCGCCTCGGCGTGTCCCCGGGTCGTGTCGTGATCGGTCAGCCCGACGACGTCCAGCCCGGCAGCGGCGGCATTCCGCACCAGCTCAGCAGGGGTGTCCGTGCCGTCGGACGCGGTGGAGTGGGTGTGCAGGTCTATTCGCACGACACGGCTCCAGGCGGTCACTGAACGGACGGGACACCCAAGGATAGCGGGTGATCCGGTACCCCTCTGTCACACCCGCAACCGGGGTGCACCCCCTACACGCGGACCGGGCCGGGACCGCGAGGCTGCACGGGGAACGGCCCGCTACGGGTGCAGCAGGCGCGGCGACAACGCTCCGCACGGCACCAGCTCGACCTCCGCGCCCGCGTCCCGGACGTCCGTCAGCACCAGCTCGTCGTACATCAGCAGCCCGGACTGCTCCGGCCACACCACGGCCCACAGCCACAGCCCCCGGGCCTCCCCCGCGAACACCGCCCGGTCGTCCGGCGCCCCGGTGACGTGCCACAGCGGGGTTGGCCGGCCCGCGGCCAGCACCTTCGCCTGGGGCGGCTTCTCGACGTTCATGTACGGCCCCGGGTCCGGGCCGTCGATCCCCGCGTACCGCGCACCGAGACCGACGCCGAGTTCCTCGGCGACCAGGACGAGTTCACCGATGCCGCCGAGCGGCCCGGGCCCCGAGCACGCCACCGCGGTGGCACGACCACCGCTGCGATCGTCACCGGCACAGATCACGCCCGTGAAGAGCCAGCCGACCGGCAGGGGCCACGGCATCCACACCGGCACCTGCGTGCGAGCCACCACGACACCGAGGGCCTCGACGCTGGGCGGGATCACGGGCTGCAGCGGATGCACCGTGCCGTGCACATCGCACTGCCAGGTATCGGCGAAGAGTCCGGGAGCCCTGACCCGGCCACCACACTTCGGGCAACTGGGTTCGCCCCTCATAGGGCTCCACGGTCCTACCCCTTCTTCGCCACGTCAAGGACGATCACCCGTCCGGGCGGAACCGGCACCGCAAACCATTAGGTGTATCTTGCATTAATTAGCCACCCTAATTTAATGTGTGCAAACGCCAACCATCTCAACCGTCAGCAAGGGAGCCCCAGGCATGCACAGCAGCACGGGAGTCCTACGCCAGCCAAAGGCGGTCTGGGCCACCGCCGGCGCCTCGGTCGTCGCCTTCATGGGTATCGGGCTGGTCGACCCGATCCTGCCGTCGATCGCCAAGGGCCTGGACGCCACCACCAGCCAGGTCTCGCTGCTCTTCACCTCCTACTTCCTGATCACCGCGATCGCGATGCTGCTCACCGGCTTCGTCTCCAGCCGTATCGGCGGCCGCAAGACGCTGCTGCTCGGCCTCGCCCTCGTCGTGGTCTTCGCCGGCCTGTCCGGCACCTCCGGCTCGGTCGGCGAACTCGTCGGGTTCCGGGCCGGCTGGGGACTGGGCAACGCGCTGTTCGTCTCGACGGCCCTCGCGGTCATCGTCGGCGCGGCGGCGGGCGGCAGCGCCGCGGCGATCCTGCTGTACGAGTCCGCGCTCGGCCTCGGCATGGCGTGCGGGCCGCTGCTGGGCGCGCTGCTCGGCGACGCCAACTGGCGCTACCCGTTCTTCGGCACCGCGTTCCTGATGGCGGTCGGCTTCCTGTGCATCACGGTGTTCCTGAAGGAGCAGCCGAAGCCGGCCCGCCGGACCTCGCTGCTGGACCCGCTCAAGGCGCTCGGCCACGGCGGGCTCGCCTCGGCGGCGACATCGGCGTTCTTCTACAACTACACGTTCTTCACCGTGCTGGCCTTCACGCCGTTCGTGCTGAACATGAGCCCGTACCGCTCGGGCGCGGTGTTCTTCGCCTGCGGCGTGCTGCTCGCCGTCTTCTCGGTACTCGTCGCCCCGCGGATGCAGGCGCGGTTCGGCTCGCTGAAGGTGCTCGGCGGCTCACTGCTGCTGCTCGCGGTCGACGTCCTCGTCCTCGGCTACGGCGACCACACCACGGCCGTCGTCTGCACCATCCTGTCCGGCGCCTTCATCGGCGTGAACAACACCGTCTACACCGAGCTGGCGCTCGGGGTGTCGGACGCGCCACGCCCGGTGGCGAGCGCGGGCTACAACTTCGTGCGGTGGTTCGCGGCGGCGGCCGCGCCGTTCCTCGCGCCGAAGATCGAGGAGTGGAGCGACGTGCACGTCCCCTTCGTGGTGGCGGCGGTCACCGCGGTGCTGGGCGCGGCCGTGGTCGCCGTGCGACGCCGGGCGCTGACGGCGAAGGCGCGGGAGCTGGAAGTGCGGCACGCCACCGAGGACGGTGTGGGCGTCTTCGCCAACTGACCGCTCCCGGGCGGACTTTGGTGAGCTTCCTCACGCCCCTCGCGCACACCGGTGCGCCCTTCGGTCAATCCAGCGCCACCGACTTGCGGGACGGGTCCCGCAGGTCGGTACCGTGCGTGAGCCAGCGTTCCTGGAGGGCCTGGGCGCCGTGCACGCGCTTCCAGGCGGCCTCGTTCGGGGTCATCGGGAGCAGCGGCAGGAAACGGACCGGGTCGCGGGGGTCGTCCAGTTCCAGGTCCTCGACCAGGCCGCCCGGCTCGGCGACCAGGACCGAGGTGAACGGGGCGCCCGGCCACAGCGGTTCGCCGACGTCCAGGGAGGCGCCGGGGGCCACGACCACGCCCTCGACCTGCGGGGACGCCGCGAGGACGGCGAGCGGCCGGAGCACCTTGTCGGTCTCGGCGAGCCCGGCCCGTACGGACAGGACCAGTTCGGCGCGCGGGCCCTTGACCAGGTCGGCGAGGACCGCGGTGGGGTCCGCCATGGGCTGCGCGGACATGCCGAGCGTGGCGTAGCGGACGAGGTCCCCCTCCTGGAAACGCAGTACCTCCATGCGGTCGGTACCGAGGAAGGTGACCGCGGCGCGCGCGTCCGGTTCGCCGAGCGCGGAGCGCAACCGGGCCTCGACCAGGGGGAGAACATCAGCCATGCGCCGAGCATAGAACTCGTCAGTACCAGGCAAAGCAGCGCCTTGACACTTCGGTCTGCTGATACTCTTGCCCGGTGGTTCGGGGCAGCACGCAGAAGCGTCGCGATCAAGTCCCGACGCCGACGACATTCCCTTACGAGGGACCGGCCGGAGGAGGTGGGGCTGCAATGGACCGAAGTCGACCGTGCAGTACCACCCGCTCTTCCGGCCGCTGATGTTGCTCTGGCTCTGGCCTGCCGCCACCTCTCGCATGCGCGTCTCCTGCGTTGTCCGCTGAAGAGCACTTCGTTCCGTTTTGCCTCTGCCTGATCTGTATGACCTGCATCAGCAGCTGAATCAGTAGCGAAGTTCGCCACCGCGACGGTGCGGTGCTCCCCGCTTTGTGGACGTGCCAAACCTCCGCAGTCAGGACGTCCCCATTCCGGGCAGTTCCACCCGGCGCCCGCGGCCTCTCGCTGCTCGCCTGCGAAGGAGTCTGCCATGTCGATGATCCGTGACCTCCGTGCCGCGGTCCGCCCGTCGCGTCCCGCACTGCGCAAGGACACCGGGGCGTACGACACGACCCGCGACCCCCAGACCACCACCGCCGTCGTCGACTGCGCCGTCTACCGCGACGGCGCCCGCGTCGAGACCACGGGCCCGCTCACCCCGCACGAGGCGATGCGCCGGGTGCGGCGCGACGGCGGCTTCGTGTGGATCGGGCTGCACGAGCCCACGGAAGCCGAATTCGCAGGTATCGCCGGCGAGTTCGGGCTGCATCCACTGGCCGTCGAGGACGCCGTCCAGGCCCACCAGCGCCCGAAGCTGGAGCGCTACGACGACTCCCTGTTCACCGTCTTCAAGACCATCCACTACGTCGAGCACGACGAACTCACCGCCAGCAGCCAGGTCGTCGAGACCGGCGAGGTGATGTGCTTCACCGGCCGGGACTTCTTCATCACCGTCCGGCACGGCGGCCAGGGCTCGCTGCGGGCGCTGCGCCACCGGCTGCAGGACGACCCCGAACTGCTCGCCAGGGGCCCCTCGGCGGTGCTGCACGCCATCGCCGACCACGTCGTCGACGGCTACATCGCGGTCGCCGACGCGGTGCAGGACGACATCGACGAGGTGGAGACCGAGGTGTTCTCGCCGGGCCGCAAGGGCGCGCCGCGGGGCGTCGACGCCGGGCGGATCTACCAGCTCAAGCGTGAGGTCATGGAGTTCAGGCGGGCGGTGCAGCCGCTGATGCGGCCGCTGCAGCTGCTGAGCGAGCGGCCCATGCGGCTGATCGACCCCGACATCCAGAAGTACTTCCGCGACGTCGCCGACCACCTCGCCCGGGTGCAGGAGCAGGTGACGGGCTTCGACGAGCTGCTCAACTCCATCCTCCAGGCCAATCTCGCGCAGGCGTCGGTCGCCCAGAACGAGGACATGCGCAAGATCACGTCCTGGGCCGCCATCATCGCCGTGCCGACCATGGTGTGTGGCGTGTACGGGATGAACTTCGACTACATGCCCGAGCTGCGCTGGAGGTTCGGCTACCCCATGGTGCTCGGCATCACGGCCGTGATCTGTTTCGGCATCCACCGGACGCTGAAGCGCAACGGCTGGCTGTGAGCGGCCTCGCTACGCTGCTCCCATGACTAGCGAGCTGCTCGACCAGGCCCTCGTCGAGGAGGCCACGAAGAAGTCCGGCCTCATCTGGGTGCGGGGTGCCGGGGCGCCGGCCGCTCGTGCGCTGTGGCATGTGTGGCACGAGGGTGCCGCGTGCGTGGTCGGCGACGGGCCGGGCGAGCAGCCGCTGCCGGGACTGGCGGACGGGGGCGCCGCCGAGGTGACCGTGCGCAGCAAGGACAAGGGCGGGCGACTGGTCGCCTGGACGGCGCGGGTGGTCGAACTGCCGTCCGGGTCCGAGCGGTGGGAGGCGACGGTCGCCGAACTGAAGGGCAAGCGCCTCAACGCGCCCGACGGTGAGGCGATGCCCGCGCGGTGGGCCCGGGAGTGCCGGGTGGTGCGCCTGGAACCGACCGGCACTACCTCGCCGCTGCCGGACGGCTCGCTGGCCGAGGCGCCGCTGCCGACACCGGTGACGACACGTGAGCCGATCCCCGCCGGGCTGCCGCGTCTGCTCCTGAGGAAGAAGCGGAAGCGCTCCTAGCGAGCGACGCCCCCAGGGGAAGTGGGGCGCTGCCGACGCCCTACGACGTCGGGAGTTGCTGGCCGTAGTCCACCGTCTTGTCCTTGGCGGGCGGCTCCAGGGGGAAGTCCTTGCCCCAGTCGGAGAAGGTGAGGGTGCCCGCGCCTCCCGCGCGGACGAGGCGCAGCGGGTACGGGCGGCCTTCCAGGGAGACGTCCAGGGTGCCCCCTGAACCCTTGTCGCCGGTGATGCGGACGGTGCGCACGCCGGACTCCTCGTGGCGACCGTCGGTCGCGAGGGCGCCGTGCAGGGTCAGCAGGCTGCCGAGCAGGACGTCCTTGTCGGTGAATCCGCTGAACCGCTTGTACGAGGGATCGCCCTCCGGCACCTTCACGAACTTGCCGTCGAGCTTGTCGGCCGCGGCGGCGTCGGACTCGCCGCCCTCGCCTTCGCCCCCGCCGTGGCTCCAGAACTCCGCGTCCGCCATCAGGAACAGCTTCTCCCCGACCCGCAGCAGCTCGAAGGTCGCTCCCTCCGCGCTCACCGACCCGGTGCCACCGTCCGCCTTCAGGCGCATGTCCAGCTTGTACGTGCTGCCGCCCGCGACGACCGTCCCCGACAGCCGTACCGCCTTCGCGGACTCGGCCGCCGTACGCGTCGTGGCCTGGATCTTCTCGGCGGACAGCTTGCCCACGCCGTTCGTGCCCGCGTCCGGGTCCTCGCTGCCACACCCGGTCAGCCCCGTCCCCGCCACAACCAGCGCGCACATCGCGCTCACCAGAGTGGTCCGGCGCATACGGCCCTGGCGCATCGCAGTCACAGGTGGTGTTGCCTTTCCGACGTCGGTACTTCAGCGGCGTAACGCAGCGTACCGGGGTGCCGGGCGGCCCACGGAGCCAGTCCGTGCGGACCGCTCACCAGGGCGGATCCGATCGGGACGGGCTAGCCTGAAGCCCATCCGAGCGAGCAATTCGACACAAGCGGAGCAAACGCAACGAACGGCAGGAAAAGGAGGCGCAGCCATGGTCGCCGGCGCCCCCCGGATCTTCGTCTCGCACCTCTCCGGCACCGCCGTCTTCGACCCGAACGGCGACCAGGTGGGCCGCGTACGCGATCTGGTCGTCATGCTGCGGGTCGGCAGCAAGCCGCCGCGGCTGCTCGGGCTGGTCGTCGAACTCGCCACCCGGCGCCGGATCTTCCTGCCCATGACCCGGGTCACCGGCATCGAGTCCGGACAGGTCATCACCACCGGCGTGGTGAACGTCCGCCGTTTCGAACAGCGCCCCACCGAGCGGCTGGTCTTCGGCGAGCTGCTGGACAAGAGCGTCACCCTCGTCGAGACCGGCGAGCAGGTCACCGTCCTGGACCTCGCGGTGCAGCAGTTGCCGGCCCGCCGCGACTGGGAGATCGACCGCGTCTTCGTCCGCAAGGGCAGGAAGGGCAGCGCCTTCCGGCGGGCCAGGGGTGAGACGCTGACCGTCGAGTGGTCCGGCGTCACCGGATTCTCCCTGGAGGAGCACGGACAGGGCGCCGAGAGCCTCCTCGCCACCTTCGAGCAGCTGCGCCCCGCCGACCTCGCCAACGTCCTGCACCATCTGTCGGCGAAGCGGCGGGCGGAGGTCGCCGCCGCCCTCGACGACGACCGCCTGGCCGACGTGCTCGAACAGCTCCCCGAGGACGACCAGATCGAGATCCTCGGCAAGCTCCAGAAGGAGCGCGCCGCGGACGTCCTGGAGGCGATGGACCCGGACGACGCGGCCGACCTGCTCTCCGAGCTGCCGGAGGAGGAGAAGGAGCGGCTGCTGAGCCTGATGGAGCCCGCCGACGCCGCCGACATGAGGCGCCTGATGGCGTACGAGGAGCACACCGCGGGCGGGCTGATGACCACCGAGCCGATCGTCCTGCGCCCCGACGCCACCGTCGCCGAGGCCCTCGCCCGGGTCCGCAATCCCGACCTCTCCCCCGCTCTCGCCGCCCAGATCTACGTCTGCCGGCCCCCCGACGAGACGCCCACCGGCAAGTACCTGGGCACCGTCCACTTCCAGCGGCTGCTGCGCGACCCGCCGTACACCCTGGTGAGCTCGATCCTCGACGACGACCTGCAACCCCTCGCGCCGGGAGCGACGCTGCA
Source organism: Streptomyces sp. NPDC086077 (assembly GCF_040686175.1). Classification (NCBI taxonomy): domain Bacteria; kingdom Bacillati; phylum Actinomycetota; class Actinomycetes; order Kitasatosporales; family Streptomycetaceae; genus Streptomyces; species Streptomyces sp. NPDC086077. The sequence goes on from NZ_JBFBJT010000074.1 coordinate 15,691, forward strand.
GCTCGTCGCCGGGTTCTTCGCGACGTACGACATGGTCTCGGCGCCCGTCGTCGACGAGTCCGGGTCGCTGCTGGGCGCGGTGACCGTGGACGACGTACTGGACCACATGCTGCCCGAGGACTGGCGGGAGTCCGAGTTCGAGCTGGACGAGGGCGAGGGGGTGGGCGTCCATGGCTCCGGAGCGTGAGGTGCGGCGCGAGGCTGGGCGCGAGGGCGGCCGGGAGCGCATGCCCGTCGGCGCCACGGCCACCACGCGCCCGCGCGCCCGGCTCGACCAGCCACGTCCCCGGCGGCCCCGGATCCTGCCCGAGTGGGATCCGGAGGCGTTCGGAAAGCTGTCCGAGCGCGTCGCCCGCTTCATCGGGACCGGGCGGTTCCTGGTCTGGATGACGATCGCCATCGTGGCGTGGGTGCTGTGGAACGTGTCCGCGCCGGCCGGGCTGCGCTTCGACAGCTACCCGTTCATCTTCCTGACCCTGATGCTCTCGCTCCAGGCGTCCTACGCCGCCCCGCTGATCCTGCTCGCTCAGAACCGGCAGGACGACCGCGACCGGGTCAATCTCGAACAGGACCGCAAGCAGAACGAGCGGTCGATCGCGGACACCGAGTACCTGACGCGCGAGATCGCGGCCCTGCGGATCGGGCTCGGCGAGGTGGCCACCCGGGACTGGATCCGCTCCGAATTGCAGGACATGGTCAAGGACCTTCAGGACGGGCAGCCCGACGGTCACCGGGTATTCCCGGCAGAACGGTCCGGGGCGCGTGACGTAGACGACCGGTGACGGCCTTTCCGCGGTGCCCGTGCGGCGCCGTACCATCGTCCTTATGGCTACGGAAGACGCGGTGCGCGAGGCACTGGCGACGGTGAACGACCCCGAGATCAACCGGCCCATCACCGAGCTCGGGATGGTGAAGTCGGTGGAGATCGGCGCGGACGGAGCGGTCGCGGTCACCGTGTACCTCACGGTCTCGGGCTGCCCGATGCGCGACACGATCACGCAGCGGGTGACCGAGGCGGTCTCCCGTGTCGACGGCGTCACCCGCGTCGACGTCACGCTCGACGTGATGAGCGACGAGCAGCGCAAGGAGCTGGCGAACGCCCTGCGCGGCGGCCAGGCCGAGCGCGAGGTGCCCTTCGCCAAGCCCGGCTCGCTCACCCGGGTGTACGCGGTCGCCTCCGGCAAGGGCGGCGTCGGCAAGTCGTCCGTCACGGTCAACCTGGCGGCGGCGATGGCGGCCGACGGCCTGAAGGTCGGTGTCGTCGACGCCGACATCTACGGCCACAGCGTGCCGCGCATGCTGGGCGCCGACGGGCGGCCCACCCAGGTCGAAAACATGATCATGCCGCCGTCCGCGCACGGCGTGAAGGTCATTTCCATCGGCATGTTCACCCCGGGCAACGCCCCCGTCGTCTGGCGCGGTCCGATGCTGCACCGCGCGCTCCAGCAGTTCCTGGCGGACGTGTACTGGGGCGACCTGGACATCCTGCTGCTGGACCTGCCGCCCGGCACCGGCGACATCGCCATCTCCGTCGCCCAGTTGGTCCCCAACGCCGAGATCCTGGTCGTGACGACCCCGCAGCAGGCGGCGGCCGAGGTCGCGGAGCGGGCCGGCTCCATCGCCGTACAGACCCACCAGAAGATCGTCGGCGTGGTCGAGAACATGTCCGGGCTGCCCTGCCCGCACTGCGGCGAGATGGTCGACGTCTTCGGCACGGGCGGCGGTCAGACGGTCGCCGACGGCCTGACCCGCACCACGGGCACGAACGTCCCGGTCCTCGGCAGCATCCCCATCGACGTCCGCCTCCGCGAGGGCGGCGACGAGGGCAAGCCGGTGGTCCTGAGCGACCCCGACTCCCCCGCCGGCGCGGCCCTGCGTTCGATCGCCGGCAAGCTGGGCGGCCGCCAGCGCGGCCTGTCCGGCATGTCGCTCGGAATCACGCCGCGCAACAAGTTCTGAGTCCGGCCCGTGGGTGACGCGCCCCCTCGGGGGGTGCGGGGAACTGCGTGAGCACCACCCACGGCGAGAGGGCGCCCCGTCCCGGCGGCGCCCTTTCTCATGCGTACTGGGCGATGTCCTTGACCACCGAGAACCCCAGCCCGTACGCGCTCATCCCGCGGCCGTACGCGCCCAGGTGGACGCCTTCCTGCGTCGAACCCGCCAGCACCCAGCCGAACTCGGACTCCCGGTAGTGGAACGGCGTGGGAACGCCGTCGACGGGAAGCGAGAGCGTCGACCAGTCCGAACCGGCGAGATCGTCCGCGAGGACCCACGCGGTCTCCGTCTGCTGCTCCAGCCAGTGGTCCCGCAGGCTGTGGTCCATCTGCCCGGGCCAGGTGAAGGACAGCAGCCCCACCCCCGCGAGCCAGGCGGCCGAGGAGACCGACGTGGCCTCCAGCAGCCCCGTGCCGTCGGCGCTGCGCCGCACGGGGTTGGCGGCGACGGTCACCACGACCGCGAAGCGCTCCCGTTCCTCGGCGACCCCTTCGGCGCGCACCGAGGGTTCGTCACCGTGGCCGATCGAACCGTGTTCCACGGCCCCGTCGGCCGTCACACCCACCTGCATCAGCCAGCGCGGGCCCGTGAACGCCTCGTCGAGGCCGTACCACGGGAATGGCGCACGCAGGTAGCCGTCGACCGTACGCCGGGCGGAGGGGAACTGTTGTCCACCCTCCGCGGCCGGCGCCTGTTCGACTGCCCGACTCGTCGTCTCCATGTGCCCGGACGCCTCCTCGCTCTCGTCGGATCGGACGGCCCGCCCCCCTTCGGGCGTACTCGTCCGGTCCGCACAACAACTCGGCAGCATATCCACACCGGTGCGGGCAGCCGGGAATGCGCCCGGCGCGTGGGTCGCGTGAGCGACGTGTTCAAGCCGTGGGGAGAATGATCGAGGGGGCCGACGCGCGGGCATCCGACGAGGTGGCACGGGGACAGGCGGGTGCCGCAGGTGTCAGACATGTCCCGCGCGCGTCGGGCGTCCGCGGGCGTCAGGCGGGTCCCGCAGGTGTCAGGTGGCGTCCGCGTCGAAGGGCGGGCGGTCGTCGGGCTTCTTCGTCATGTCGACGCGGGCACCCGAGGAGCCGGAGGAGGCGGGCGGCTCGGCGTCGCGGCTGTGCACCGCGTCGGTGACCTCGGCCATCTCCTTCTTCAGGTCGAAGCCGTTGCGGATCTCCTTGAGCCCCAGTTCCTCGTTGTCCAGCTGCTTGCGGATGAAGGTCTTGGGGTTGAGATCCTCGAACTCGAAGTCCTTGAACTCCGGGCCGAGTTCCTGCCGGATGTCCTGCTTCGCGCTCTCCGAGAACTCACGGATCTTCCGGATCGTGCGCGTCACGTCCTGGATGACTTTCGGGAGCTTGTCCGGACCGAACACGAGCACGGCGAGGACGACAAGCGTCACCAGCTCCAGCGGTCCTATGTCATTGAACACCTGAAAGCTCCTTGTGTGTCCCGGGCCGGATCCACGGTACCCGTCGATCCTGTCCGACCGGTACTGTCCCGGGCGCCACACGTGCAGGTTGGTGAGCGTTTTTCCGCTTGTTTGCCTTGCTGGAGCGGGTCACCGTCCGGTCTGTGAGGTTTGTTCTCGTCTCCTCAGGTGCCGCCGGAGGAACCGAGCACCAGCGAGATCGTCCGTTCCGCCCCGTCCCGCCGCAGGGTCAGCTCCAACCGGTCGCCGGGGCGGTGGGCCCGGATCTTGACGATCAGTTCCTCACCCGAGTGGATCCGCTGCCCGTCGACCTCCGTGATCACGTCGCCCGGGTCGATGCCGGCCTTGTCGCCGGGGCCGCCGGGCGTGACCGGGGCGGCACCGTCGGCGCCCGCGGTGCCGACGCGGGCGCCGTCGCCGGTGTAGTCCATGTCGAGGGTGACGCCGATGACCGGGTGGGTCGCCCGGCCCGTGTTGATCAGTTCCTCGGCGACGCGTTTGCCCTGGTTGATCGGTATGGCGAAGCCGAGGCCGATGGAGCCGGACTGGCCGCCGTCCGCGTCGGCCCCGTCGCCGGCGGAGCGGATGGCGGAGTTGATGCCGATGACACGGGCCCGGGCGTCGAGCAGCGGGCCGCCGGAGTTGCCCGGGTTGATGGGGGCGTCGGTCTGGAGCGCGTCGACGTAGGAGATGTCGCTGGCGTCGCCGCCCTCGCCGCCCGCCGTGATGGGGCGCTCCTTGGCGCTGATGATGCCGGAGGTGACCGTCCCCGCCAGGTCGAAGGGGGCTCCGATGGCGACGACCGGGTCGCCGACCTGGACGTTGTCGGAGTTGCCGAGGGGCAGCGGCCGCAGACCGCTGACGCTGCGGACGCGGACGACCGCGAGGTCGTAGCCGCCGTCCCGGCCGACGACCTCGGCCTTCACGGTCTCGCCGTCGTGGAACGTGACCGTTATCTCACCGTCCTCGCCGGCGGGCTCCACGACGTGGTTGTTCGTGAGGATGTGGCCCCGGCCGTCGAGCACGAAGCCGGTGCCGGTGCCCGCCTCGCCGGAACCGCTGACGTGCAGGGTGACCACGCTGGGCAGGGCCCGCGCGGCGATCCCGGCCACGCTGTCGGCGTCCCGCGCGGCGTCCTCCCGTCCGGCCTGCGGCAGCTCGACCTGCCCGACCCCGCCGTTGCGCTCCAGATACGCGCCCACGGCACCGCCGATGCCGCCGGCCACGAGGGCGACGAGCGCGGTGCCGAGGACGAGGATCTTGAGGCCTCGCCTGCGCCGCTGCCGCTTGGTGAGGACCGCGGCACCGGTCTGCTGAAGCGGGGCGGGGGCGTGCGCTGGGCCGGCGGCGGCCCAGGGGTCGTAGCGGCGCCAGGGGTCGGGGGCGGGTGGGGCTGGGGGTGGGGTGGGGGCGCCGCTGCCGATGGAAGGTGCGGAGGCGGCCGCCGCTGCGGCCCCCTGCCTGGGAGCCGGAACGGCCGGCGCGGGGGCCTGAGGGGGCAGCACGGGGGCATGAACGACCGGAGCGTCTTCCGGAGCGGGAGCGGCGGCAGAGAAGGGCGCCGGAGCCGGAGCGGGGGCCTGGGCGAGGGCCTCAGCCGGAGCGGGGGCCTGGGCCGTGGGAGCAGGTGCCGGAGTGGGGGCCTGGACGGGAGCCGCAGCCGAAATGGGGGCCTGGGCGGCCGGAGCCGGGGCCTGGGCGAGGGCCTCGGCCGGAGCGGGGGCCTGGGCGGTCGGATCGGGGGCCTGGGCGAGGGCCGGTGTCGCAGCGGGGGCCTGGGCGGCCGGAGCCGGAGGGGCCACAGGGGCCGGAGGGGCCGTGGCCGGAGGGGGCGAAGCCGGGATCGGGACTGGCACAGCCGAAGTCGGGGTCGGGCCCGGAACGGGGGCCGGAGGGACCGAAGGCGGAGCGGATGCAGGCGCAGGGGCAGAGACAGGCGCAGCCGGAGTCGGGGCCGGAGCAGCGGCCGGAAAGACCGGGGCAGGTGCTCCGTGCGGAGGTGTCGTGACAGGTGCCCCCACCGGAGCCGCCGGGGGCGCCACCATGGCCGTGCCCTGCGCGGGCGTGGTCGCCGGATGCTGTACGGGCGGGGCGGGCGCCCATGGGCCGGGCTGGCCGTACGGCGGGGTGCTGTACGGGTCGGGGTCGTGCAGTGGCTTGAGGTCCTCGACGGCGGGCCGAGCGGCCGGAACGTCCCGCTGCGCATCGGACGCGATCATGACACCTTGCGGCACGTCGTCCCCGGGCACGTCACCCCACGGCGGCACCTCGTCCCGTGGCCCGGTCGTCGCGAGAGCGCCAGTACCCCCCGGCACCTCACCCCACGGCACCTCCTCGGTGACCGTCTCCGTGGGTGCCTCCTCCGGGCGCCTCAGTTCGAAGTCGCCCTCCCCCTTGCCCGGCGTCGGCGCGGTGCCCTCGTTCATGCTCTCCCCACGGCTGGCCGCGGCCCGGCTCGTCGGGGTGGGGCCGCAGTTCGAAGATTCCGCGCCGGACGCCTGGGCGTGGGCGCGCTCCACCTTGGATTCAATCAGGTTCGCGCGCCGGGGCGCAGGAAACGGTCAGCGGGGTGTGACGGAGGAGGACGCGGAGGGAGTCACCTTCCCATCCGTGACGGGCGCCGCGAGCAGGCCCGGGGTCATGACCTCGGGAGCAGTCGACCAGTTGCTGAGCGTGATCGGCGGGGTCGCCACCAGAGGGCGTATCAACGGCGACATCGCGGCCGCGTCGGCCACCATGGGAGCCGTGAGGGCGTGTACCGGCTGGGACGCCACCCCGGGAAGCAATGGCGCGGACACCTCTGTCGCCGCCGCCGGCGTCTCCCCGAGCGTCCGTCCGCCCTGGATCTGTGAGAGCAGGGGGCCGGCCCCACGGCGCCGCTGGTTCTCCGGCGTCGTCGTGCCCGACCCCGGACGCGCCGGGGTCACGTTGCTTCCCGAGCCGCCCCGGCTCTCGGCGTCGCCCGGCGTGCCCGTGGTGACGCCGCCCAGCGCGATCGCGGCCAGGGACACCGCCCCGGCGGCCACGAAGGCGAACCGGCGCCCGCGCGAGGCCGCCGCCCGCTCGGCCTCGCTGCGGCCGACGTCGTGGATCCGGAAGCCGCGCTGCGCGGAGGCGGGCAGGACGGACGCGTGCGCGGCGGCGGGGACGTACTCGAAGTCGAAGCCCTCACCGCGCCTCATGCCGAAGACGCCTCCGCCGAAGCCTCCCCCCATCGGTGACACACCACCGTCGAGATCACCTCCGCCGGGCAGCCCCTGGAGCCGGGCCAGGAAGCTCTCGGAGGGCGGCGGCGGGGCGGCCTCCGCGAAGACGTTCTTCAGTCGGCGCTGGGCGTCGACCTCCGCCTTGCACTTCGGGCAGGTCGCCACGTGCGCCAGCACACGCTCACGCGTGTCATGACCGAGCTCGCCGTCCACCAGGGCGGCGAGTCGGTCTCCCAGGTGCTGCTCCGCGAGGCGCTCCTCGGCAGCTGTCGGCCGTGTTCCACTCACGCGGACGCGCCCCCTCCCCCCAGAGCGGGCACGCGGGGCACGAAGGAGCGACGCTCGGCGCGCGCCTCCGGGGACCGGTGCGCGAGGGCCTTGCGCAGTTGGGAGCGGCCGCGGTGGATCCGGGACCGGACCGTGCCGAGCTTGACCCCGAGGGTCGCGGCGATCTCCTCGTACGACAGTCCTTCGATGTCGCACAGGACGACCGCGGCACGGAACTCGGGCGCCAGGGTGTCGAGGGCCTGCTGGACGTCCGCGTCGAAGTGCGCGTCGTTGAAGACCTGCTGCGGGGAAGGCTCGCGGCTGGGCAGTCGCTCGGCCGCGTCGTCGCCGAGGGCGTCGAAGCGGATGCGCTGCTTGCGGCGGACCATGTCCAGGAAGAGGTTCGTGGTGATGCGGTGCAGCCAGCCCTCGAACGTCCCTGGCGAGTACGTCGACAGGGAGCGGAACACGCGCACGAAGACCTCCTGCGTGAGGTCCTCGGCGTCGTGCTGGTTACCGGTGAGGCGGTACGCCAGCCGGTAGACACGACCGCTGTGGGTGCTGACGATCTCCTCCCAGGTGGGCGGAGTCCACGCCTGCCCGTCCGCGTCGGTGGAGAACGTCGCGGTCCGGTCGTGGTCAGCGGCGTGGCTGTGGTCAGCAGCGGTGTCGTTCACGGATTTCGGCCTGCCCGCCGACCCGAGGAAGCGCCTCAGCACTCCTGTGCGGTCCACAGGCGCAGCCGCACCTCCCCTGTCAGCTCTGGTGGTGTCCAGTGGGGCCCCTACCATAGCCACCTCGCCCGTTAGCTCCCCATAAGCGGTTTTACGAGAAATTGATCTGTGCTGGTACGGCTCATGCGGCTGCGTCAGCACTTGCTCGGCGCCCCGCTCGTCGTCGTGATCCAACCGTGTCCCCCGCCGTCGTCTCCCACCCCTCTAAACGCCTGGTCCCATCTGCGGGTTCCCGGCACCAACGGATACAGTCACGCCCAGGCAACCACGGGGACAGGAGAGGGTCATTACCGGCAACCGGCTGACGAGCTGGGCGTTCGCCGACGCCTTTGTCGCCGAGGACGAGGCGCTTCACTGGGCCCGCGACCGCGCCCGGGACGCAGGGCTGCGCTCGGTCTCGCCCGGCACGGGCGCCGCGCTGCGGTTGCTGGCCGCCTCCGTGGACGCCAAGGCGGTGGCCGAGATCGGGACCGGCACCGGTGTCTCCGGGATCCATCTGCTGCACGGCATGCGCGCGGACGGCGTGCTGACCACCGTCGACCCCGAGCCGGAGCACCAGCAGTTCGCTCGGCAGGCCTTCCGCGCCTCCGGGTTCGCCAGCAACCGGGCCCGGTTCATCCCCGGTCGCGCCCTGGAAGTACTGCCCCGGCTCGCGGACGCCGGCTACGACCTCGTCTTCTGCGACGGTGACCGGCTGGAGGTGCTGGACTACCTCGCTGAATCGTTGCGCCTGCTGCGTCCGGGCGGCCTGGTGGTGTTCGAGGGCGTCTTCGCCAACGGACGCACGGTGGACTCGGGCCCGCAGCCGACGGAGGTGCTGCGGCTGCGTGAGCTGCTGCGCGCGGTGCGCGAGAGCCAGGAGCTGATCCCGTCGCTGCTGCCGGTCGGCGACGGGCTGCTGTGCGCGGTCAAGCGCTGACACTTTTTCGCCACCGCGGCGGTGGTCCGCACCTCGTATTCGGAGCGGTGAGCCGAGGAATGCCGGGAATACAGCGGCCCCGGCACCGGATGCGGTGCCGGGGCGGCTGAAAGGGTATGGTCGCCTCCGGGTCAGCCCACGACCTTCTTGAGGGCGTCGCCGAGCGCGTCGGCCTCGTCCGGGGTCAGCTCGACGACGAGCCGACCGCCGCCTTCGAGCGGAACGCGCATGACGATGCCCCGCCCCTCCTTGGTCACCTCGAGCGGGCCGTCACCCGTCCGCGGCTTCATGGCCGCCATGCTCGTTCCCCTTCCTGAAAACCAGCTCATCGTCAAGGCCGACGGCGCCCGCTGAAGGGCGCGCGCGGTCCGTGAAACAAGACACGCGACACCGGCATCGAACACATTGCTTCCAAGCCATTATCCCGCATCTCACGACCCGATGACCAACATCGGTCGGCATCGCTTGGGCAACGCGCCCGAGCAAAACCACTCAATTCGGCGATGTGACTGCGATACTGCGCAGCCGCACGGACTTACGCCGACCGGAAACCGGCCCGAATTCTTTGACGCAGCTCACACGGACGCCCGGGGCCGTTGTCCGTGATCTCCGCCATGCTGTCCTCGGACAGGACGTACCGACCGGTACGCCCCGAGCGCCGAACCGGAGGGGATACGCCATGGCCGACACCGTGCTCTACGAGGTGAACGACGGGCTCGCCACGATCACGCTGAACCGCCCCGAGGCGATGAACGCCCTGAACATCGAGGCCAAGGTCGCGCTCCGGGACGCGGTCCGGTCCGCGGCGGCCGACGAGGCCGTTCGGGCGGTGCTGCTGACCGCGGCCGGGGACCGGGCGTTCTGCGTGGGACAGGACCTCAAGGAGCACATCGGGCTGCTGGCCGCCGACCGGGAGGCGGGCGAGGGGCAGACTATGAGCACCGTGCGCGAGCACTACAACCCGATCGTGCGGGCGCTGACCGACATGGCGAAGCCCGTGGTCGCGGGCGTGAACGGCGTCGCCGCCGGGGCCGGCTTCGGCTTCGCGCTCGCCGCCGACTACCGGGTCGTGGCGGACACGGCGGCCTTCAACACCTCGTTCGCCGGCGTCGCGCTGACCGCCGACTCCGGCGTCTCCTGGACACTGCCGCGCGTGGTCGGGCCCGGCCGCGCCACCGACCTGCTGCTCTTCCCGCGCAGCGTCAAGGCGCAGGAGGCGTACGAGCTGGGCATCGCGAACCGGGTCGTGCCCGCGGCGGAGCTGCGCGCGGAGGCCGAGCAGGTGGCCAGGCTGCTCGCCGAGGGGCCGACGGTGGCGTACGCCGCGCTGAAGGAGGCCGTGGCGTACGGGTTCGGTCACTCGCTGGCCGAGACGCTGGAGAAGGAGGACGAGCTGCAGTCGCGGGCGGGAGCCTCGGAGGACCACCGGATCGCGGTGCAGGCGTTCGTGAACAAGGAGAAGCCGAAGTACCTGGGGCGCTGAGCCGGCCCGCCCGCTCAGCCGACGCGGCGTGCGGCGCAGTCCGCCAAGTGGTCGTCGACCAGACCGCACGCCTGCATCAGCGCGTACGCCGTCGTCGGCCCCACGAAGCGCAGGCCCCGCTTCTTCAGCGCCTTGGACAGGGCCGTCGACTCCGGGGTGACCGCGGGGACGTCGGCGAGGGTCTTCGGGACCGGGCGGGTGTCCGGGTCGGGAGCGTGCGACCAGACGAGGTCGTCCAGCTCGCCGGGCTCCCAGCCGGCCAGCGCGCGGGCGTTGGCGAGGGTGGCGTCGATCTTCGCGCGGTTGCGGATGATGCCGACGTCCGCGAGGAGGCGCTCGCGGTCGTCGTCCGTGAAGGTGGCGACCGTGGCGATGCTGAAGTCGGCGAAGGCGGCGCGGAAGCCGGGGCGGCGGCGCAGGATGGTGATCCAGGACAGGCCGGACTGGAAGGCCTCCAGGGAGAGCCGCTCGAACAGCGCGTCGTCGCCGTGGACCGGGCGGCCCCACTCCTCGTCGTGGTACGTCACATAGTCCGGCGTGGACAGGGCCCAGGGGCAGCGCAGCGCGCCGTCCGGGCCGGCCAGGGTCGCTCCGTCGGTCATCGCGGGCCCTCTTCCCGGCCGGGCTTGTCCATGGGGACGCGGGCCGCGGCCTGGGCGCCGGCGAGGGCGGACTCCAGGTCGGCGATCCGGGCGTCCCGCTCGGCGAGCTCGGCGGCGACGCGGTTCAACGCGTCGTCGACGTCGGCCATGCGGTAGCCGCGGGCGGCCAGGGGGAAGCGCAGGGCGTCGATGTCCGTGCGGCCGACCGGGCGGTCCAGGGGCAGCGGGTCCTGCAGCCGTTCGGGCGCGGCCTCGGGGAGCGGGCCGCGCTCACCACCGCCGACCACCGCGAGGGTCACCGCGGCGACCACGACGACGAGGGCGACGACCAGGAACAAGAACATAACCATCGCTGAGGTCCCCACGCGGAGTGTGGCGGCGCACCTGTGGCGTACGCCGACGTCGGATGTGTCAGGGTCCGATCGTGCCATGCGAGTCTGACAGTTAGGGTCACAGGCGGTCGCACAGGGCCGGGACCAGGACGAACGAGGAGAGGTCACACGGGATGCTCAGGCTGGGCAGGCGGGAGTTCGACCCGCGCGAGCCGGTGATCATGGCGATCGTGAACCGGACCCCGGACTCCTTCTACGACCAGGGGGCCACGTTCCGCGACGAGCCGGCGCTGGCTCGGGTGGAGCAGGCGGTGGCCGAGGGCGCCGCGATCATCGACATCGGCGGGGTCAAGGCGGGGCCCGGCGAGGAGGTGAGCGCGCAGGAGGAGGCGCGGCGGACGGTCGGCTTCGTGGCGGAGGTGCGGCGGCGGTTCCCCGACGTGGTCATCAGCGTGGACACCTGGCGGCACGATGTCGGCGAGGCCGTGTGCGAGGCCGGGGCGGATCTGCTGAACGACGCCTGGGGTGGGGTGGACCCGCGGCTGGCGGAGGTCGCCGCGCGGTACCGGGTCGGGCTGGTGTGTACGCACGCCGGTGGGGCGCGGCCGCGTACACGGCCGCACCGGGTGACGTACGACGACGTCATGGCGGACATCCTGCGGGTGACGCTCGGGCTGGCCGAGCGGGCGGTGTCGCTGGGGGTGCCCCGGGAGTCGGTGCTGATCGATCCCGGGCACGACTTCGGGAAGAACACGCGGCACAGTCTGGAGGCGACGCGGCGGCTCGGGGAGATGGTCGAGACCGGCTGGCCCGTGCTGGTGTCCCTGTCCAACAAGGACTTCGTCGGGGAGAGCCTGGACAAGCCGGTGAAGGAGCGGGTGATCGGGACGCTGGCCACGACGGCGGTCTCCGCGTGGCTGGGGGCGCAGGTGTACCGGGTGCACGAGGTCGGGGAGACCCGGCAGGTGCTGGAGATGGTCGCGGCGATCGCGGGCTGGAGGGACCCGGCGGTCGCTCGGCGGGGGTTGGCCTGAGGCCTGCGCCCCTGATCCCACCCGCCCCTCCCGACCGGGCCGGCCAGTCGGGTGGGCGTGCGTGCGTGCGTGCGTGCGTGCGGGCGGGAAGTGAACCTCTCCGGGGCTCGGCCCCAGACCCCGCCGAGCCAGGCGCCGGCTAGCGCCCCGCCTCCTTCGACACCAGCGCCACCGCCTCGTCCACGTCGTCCGTGACATGGAAGAGGTGGAGGTCCTTCTCCGCGGCCTTGCCCTGGGCGACCAGGGTGTTGCGGAGCCAGTCGACCAGGCCGCCCCAGTAGTCCGTGCCGAAGAGGACGATGGGGAAGCGGGTGACCTTCTCGGTCTGGACCAGGGTCAGGGCCTCGAAGAGCTCGTCCAGGGTGCCCAGGCCGCCGGGGAGGACCACGAACCCCTGCGCGTACTTGACGAACATCATCTTGCGGACGAAGAAGTAGCGGAAGTTCAGGCCGATGTCGACATAGGGGTTGAGCCCCTGCTCGAAGGGCAGTTCGATGCCCAGGCCCACCGAGATGCCGCCCGCCTCGCTGGCGCCCTTGTTGGCCGCCTCCATCGCCCCGGGGCCGCCCCCGGTGATGACCGCGAAGCCCGCCTCCACGAGGCCCCTGCCCAGACGGACGCCGACCTCGTACTCGGACGACTCCACGGGCGTGCGGGCAGAGCCGAAGACGCTGATCGCGGGCGGGAGTTCGGCGAGCGTGCCGAAGCCTTCGATGAACTCCGACTGGATGCGCAGGACGCGCCACGGATCGGTGTGGACCCAGTCCGACGGGCCTCCCGCGTCCAGCAGCCGCTGGTCCGTCGTGCTCGCCGTCACCTGGCTCCGCCGTCGGAGGACCGGTCCGAGTCGCTGCTCCTCCGGCGGCTGCCGCTTTCCCTCAGGGTTGCCGGTGGCCATGTGCGCTCCCTCCGCTTGCGGGGTGTTTCCACCTCAGCGTAGATCCACGCCGGTTACAGAGGGGGGACATGTGTATGTCTGCAACGAAGCGCCCGCGGGGAAACCCCCTCGCGGACGCCCCGCGGCCGTCACGCCGTGAGCCAGGCCCGCAGCCGCTCCTCGCCGGCGAGGATCTTCGCCGTCTCCACCCGCTCGTCCCGCTTGTGCGCCAAGTGCGGATTGCCGGGACCGTAGTTGACCGCCGGGACGCCCAGGGCGCTGAAGCGGGAGACGTCCGTCCAGCCGTACTTGGGCTGCGGGGTGCCGCCGACCGCCTCGATGAAGGCCGCCGCGGCCGGGTGCGACAGGCCGGGCAGCGCGGCCCCGCTGTGGTCGTCCACCACGAACTCGCTCACGCCGCAGTCCGCGAACACCTCGCGGACGTGCGCGATCGCCTCCTCCTCGGTGCGGTCCGGGGCGTAGCGGAAGTTCACCGTCACCACGCACGCGTCGGGGATGACATTTCCGGCCACACCGCCCGAGATGCCCACCGCGTTCAGCCCCTCGCGGTACTCCAGCCCGTCGATCACCGGGTGACGGGGCTGGTAGGAGGCGAGGCGGGCCAGGATCGGAGCGGCCGCGTGGATCGCGTTGGAGCCCATCCAGCCGCGCGCCGAGTGCGCCCGCTCGCCCTCGGTCCTCAGCAGGACGCGCAGGGTGCCCTGGCAGCCGCCCTCGACCTGACCGTCGGACGGCTCCAGCAGCACCGCGAAGTCGCCCGCCAGCCACTCGGGGTGCGCCTCGGCGATGTGCTTGAGGCCGTTGAGGTCGGCGGCGACCTCCTCGTTGTCGTAGAAGACGAACGTCAGGTCGCGGTTCGGAGCCGGAACCGTCGCCGCGATGCGCAGCTGGACCGCGACGCCCGCCTTCATGTCGCAGGTGCCGCAGCCCCAGAGCACACCGTCCTCGTCCAGCCGGGACGGCACGTTGCCGGCGATCGGCACCGTGTCGATGTGTCCGGCGAGGATCACGCGCTGCGGCCGGCCCAGGTCCGTGCGGGCCACGACGTTGTTGCCGTACCGCTCGACCGTCAGGTGCGGCAGGGCGCGCAGCGCGTTCTCGATCGCGTCCGCGAGGGGCTTCTCGCTGCCGCTCTCCGACGGGAAGTCGACGAGCTGGGCGGTGAGCTGGGCGGCGTCCAGGGTGAGGTCAAGCGGGGAGTCGGCCATGCGTCGACACTAGCGCTCCCGACCTGGGAGTACTTTCCCCGCCTGGCACCGGTCACTCCGTACTCTCCAGTACCTTGGTCGCGTGCCAGAGCCGTCACCTCATCTCCAGCGTCGTGGCCGCCTTCTCCGTGTGGGGGCGGCCTTCGTGGTCCTGCTCGCCGTGGCGGGCTACCTCGCGGTGCAGTACGTCACCGGGGGCACCGGCGGCCCGGGATGCAAGGTCGTCTCGGCCGACGGCGACGGGGCGACGTACGAGTTCAGCCCCGAGCAGGCCGTCAACGCCGCGACCGTCACCGCCGTAGGCACCGCACGCGGCCTGCCCGAACGGGCCGTCACGATCGCCCTCGCGACCGCCCTGCAGGAGTCCGCGCTGCGCAACATCGGCCACGGCGACCGGGACTCGCTCGGCCTGTTCCAGCAGCGGCCCTCGCAGGGCTGGGGCACCGAGGAGCAGATCATGGACCCGATCTACTCGGCGGGCATGTTCTACGACCACCTGGTCGACGTCCCGGGTTACACACGGCTGCCCCTCACCGTCGCCGCCCAGCGCGTGCAGCGCAGCGGCTTCCCGCAGGCGTACGCCAAGCACGAGCCGGACGCCACCCTGCTCGCCGCCGCCCTCACGGGGCGCGCGGCGGCCACGCTGACCTGCGAGGGACGGCCGGGCGCGACGCCGACCGCCGGTCCTGACGCGGTGCGTACCGCGCTGGTGCGGGACTTCGGGCGGGACGCCGTGCAGCAGGCCGGCGCCGAGGTGGGCGCCCGCACGCCCACTCCCACGCCGACCCTGGTCACCGAGACCAGCGGGCGCACGGTGACCGTGCCCGTGGCCGAGGACACCGACGAGCGCGGCGCGCGCGAGCGCGGCTGGCAGTACGCCCACTGGGCCGTGGCCAACGCCTCCTCGCTGCACATCGAACGCGTCTCGTACGCCGGGCGGGAGTGGGTCGCGGGGCACACCGACAGTCGGTGGCGCGCCGCGGAGGACGCGAAGAATTCGGACGGGGCCCGGCGCGCCGCCGAGGCCGTCCGCATTGTCACTGCACAGTAGTGCGACCGATCAGCCCCAGGGGTTACTTGCGCCGGTTCGGGGTGACCGGGTGCTCAGGTTTTCGCAGCCTCACCCCCCTGTGCGCCAAAACCCTTGGGAACACGGAGCCGTAAGGATTCGGCGGACTTTCGGACCGGGTGTTCTTTGCCCGTTTTTATCCGCAGCCGATAATGCGACGCATTGCCAACTCTTTACATTGGCACGCCGCAACCTTCGCGCGCTTCGAGCGGTAGTCACTGCGTCCGAGCCCGGAGCGCGAGACCGCGACCGACATCGCGGAGTCAACTCCCGGGAGCGGCTGGACACTTCACCGTCATCTCCCGTCGAAGGAGCATCATGTCCCTCCCCCTGACCCGTCGGATCGCCCGTGCCGCGCTGCTTGTCGCAGCGGGAGCGGCTGCCGGGGTCGGTGCGGCCGGCTCCGCCAGCGCGGCCCCCGAACTGCCCGCCACCGGCAACCTCGGCGGACTGACCGCCCTGGACGCGGCGAACGTCGGCAACACCGTCGACAGCACGGCGCAGAACGTCACCGGTGCCGCCGGCGACACCGGCAGCAAGGCCGTCAAGAAGGCCGTGCCGGCCGCAGGCAAGACCGGTGGCCAGGTCGCGAAGAAGGCGACGCCCGCGGTGCAGAAGGCCGCGGGTGACGCCGCCGGGGCCGCCGGGGCCGTCGTGGGTGACGCCGCGGCGAGCGCGACCAGGGGCGGGCTGCCGACGGACGGGCTGACCAAGGGCGGGCTGCCGACCCAGTCGCTGCCCACCAAGGGGCTGCCGATCGGCTGAGTGCCGGGCGCTTGAGGCGAAGGGGTCCAGGGAGTTCCCTGGGCCCCTTCGCCGTGCTCACGCGAGGCGCTTGACCGCCGCCGCCACCCGCTCGTCCGAGGCCGTCAGGGCCACACGCACGAAGTTCTCGCCCGCGCGGCCGTAGAAGTCGCCCGGCGCGACCAGGATTCCCAGCTCGGCGAGGTGGGCCACGGTGGTCCAGCAGGACTCGTCCCGGGTCGCCCACAGGTAGAGGCTGGCCTCGCTGTGCTCGATGCGGAAGCCGTGGCCCAGCAGGGCCTCGCGCAGCATCGTGCGGCGGGCCGCGTAACGCTCGCGCTGCTCGCCGACGTGGACGTCGTCACCCAGCGCCGCCACCACGGCCGCCTGCGTCGGCGCGGACGTCATCATGCCCCCGTGCTTGCGGATCTCCAGGAGCGGGCCGAGAATCGCCGGGTCGCCCGCGAGGAACGCGGCGCGGTAGCCGGCCAGGTTGGAGCGCTTGGAGAGGGAGTGCACCGCGACGACGCCCTCGTACGAGCCGCCGTTCACGTCGGGGTGCAGGACCGAGACCGGGTCGGCCTCCCAGCCGAGTTCGAGGTAGCACTCGTCGGAGAAGACCAGGACGCCGTGCTCGCGGGCCCAGGCGACGATCCGGGTCAGCTCCTGCTTCGGGAGCACCTTGCCCGTCGGGTTGGAGGGCGAGTTCAGCCAGAGGAGCTTCAGGCCCGCCGGGTCGAGGTCCGTCGGGTCGTCGTAGACCGCGTACTGCGCGCGGGCCAGGCGCGCGCCCACCTCGTACGTCGGGTACGCCAGGCGCGGGAAGGCGACCCGGTCATCGGGGCCGAGACCCAACTGCGTGGGGAGCCAGGCGACGAGTTCCTTGGAGCCGACGATCGGCAGGACGTGGCGGTGGGTGACGTCCTGGGCGCCGAGGCGGCGCCGCACCCAGCCGGTGATCGCGTCCCGCAGTTCGGGGGTGCCCCAGACGGTCGGGTAGCCGGGCGAGTCGGCGGCGGCGACGAGCGCCTGCCGGATCAGCTCGGGGACCGGATCGACCGGGGTGCCGACGGAGAGGTCGACGATGCCGTCCGGGTGCGCGGCGGCCGTCTCCTTGTACGGCGCGAGCTTGTCCCAGGGAAAGGTGGGCAGGCGGTCGGAGACTGCGGACACGGTGTCTGGCTCACTTTCTGGTGCGGCAAACGCCTCGGTCCCGTGCGGCGGCGATCGGGGTGATCGGGCCGTACGGGACCGAGGCGGCGCGGTTCGGGCCGCTTAAGGGGTCACTCGGCCTGCGGCGGCAGCGCGGCGACGAAGGGGTGGTCCCGCTCGATCAGGCCCAGCTTGCTCGCGCCACCGGGCGAGCCGAGCTCGTCGAAGAACTCCACATTCGCCTTGTAGTAGTCCTTCCACTCCTCCGGAGTGTCGTCCTCGTAGAAGATCGCCTCGACCGGGCAGACCGGCTCACATGCACCACAGTCGACGCATTCGTCCGGGTGGATGTACAAGGACCGTGAGCCCTCGTAGATGCAGTCGACCGGGCACTCCTCGATGCACGCCTTGTCCTTGACGTCGACACAAGGCTGCGCGATGACGTAGGTCACGCTGTCGTTCCTCCTCGATAGGGCGCTGGCGGGCCTCCTCAGGCTCCGCCGCCTGGCGCGCGGGAGCGCGGCGTCGTCGATGCCCGCCTCTAGTATCTCCGTTCCTGGGCACGATCCGAACAGGAGGGGTGAACCGACCTGTGGAAATATCGGCGGCCGGACGCCTTGAGGTCCGTATCACCACAGCTGACGTGGGCAAACGAGTCTCCGTACGGCGGTTGGGGGACCCTGGCGTCACGGAGCAGAAATTCACCGACACGGTGGGTGTTCTCACATCCTGGGACGATGGTGTGCTCGTGATCACACGGCGGGACGGCGAGCGCGTCCGGATCAAGGAGTCCGCGCTGGTCGCGGGGAAGGTCGTGCCCGCCGCGCCGGCCCGCCGCCGCGGTCCCGCCGCCTCCTACGAGGAACTGGCCCGGATCGCCGCGCGGGGCTGGCGGCCGCTGGAGAGCGAGCGGCTCGGCGAGTGGGAGCTGCGCGCCGCCGCCGGGTTCACCCGGCGCGCCAACTCCGCGCTGCCGCTCGGGGACCCGGGCGTGTCGCTCGACGAGGCGCTGAGCGCCGTACGGCGCTGGTACGGCGAACGCGGCCTGCCCGCCTACCTGCAGACCGCCACCGGCGCCGAGGGCACGCAGGAACTGCTGTGCGCGGAGCTGGAACGGCGTGGCTGGGTGCGGGAGGTCTCCGCCGAGGTGTGGACCGGCGCCCTCGCGCCGGTCGCCGACCGGTCCGAGGGCGCCGGGGTGGTGCTGTCCCGGGAGGCGGACGCCGGATGGCTGGCGAGGTACCAGCGCAAGAGCGTGAGCGAGGTGGCGCTGCGCGTGCTGGGGAGCGGGAGTTCGGTCTGGTTCGCGAGCATCCCCGGTGACGGTGGGGCACCCGCCGCGATCGGGCGCTGCGTCGTCGACGGGCGGTGGGCCGGGTTCGCCGCCGTCGAGGTGGATCCCGCGCTGCGCCGGAGGGGGCTGGCGACCGAGGTGATGGCCGCGCTGGCCCGCCGCGCGCTGGACGAGGGCGCGTCGGCGGCGTGGCTCCAGGTCGAGACGGACAATGCCGGTGCACGGTCGTTGTACGCCGGGCTGGGCTTCGGCGCGCATCACACGTATCACCATTTCCGGGAGCCGGAGGGCCGATAGCCATGCGTCCACCCTTCCCGCCACCGCCCGAGCGGACCGCCGAGCTGCGCCGGCGGTTCGCCGAGGAGGCGCGGGCCGAGCGGCCCGACCTGGCGACGCTGTGTCTGCTCGTGGGGGCGCAGGCCGACCGGGCGCTGGACGAGGCGGGCATCGACGCCGCGCAGGTGGAGCTGGACCGGCTGGCCGGGATGCTGCCGTTCCGGCCGGGCGGGGCGCGGGCCTGGGCCGAGGCGGTGCGGGAACTGCTCGGTGAGCGGTGCGGGTTCCGCGGCTCCGCCGCGGACTACCAGCGGTTGGAGTCGTCGTTGCTGCACGCCGTGCTGACGCGGCGACGGGGGTTGCCGATCCTGCTGTCGGTGGTGTGGCTGGAGGTGGCCCGGCGGGCAGGCGCGCCGGTGTACGGCGTGGCGCTGCCGGGGCACTTCGTGGTCGGGTTCGGCGGGACGCCGGCGGAGGCCGCGGAGCAGGTGCTGGCCGACCCGTTCGACGGCGGGCGGGTGCTCAGCGGGAACGACGCGGAGTTGCTGGTGGCGGGCGCCACCGGGGCGCCGCTGGATCCCTCGATGCTGGTGCCCGCGGACCCGCTGGACGTGGTGGTACGGATCCTGAACAACATCCGGGCGTGGGCCGCGGCCCGGCCCGAGCGGTCGGACGTGGCGTTGTGGGCGGTGGAGCTGTCGTTGCTGCTGCCCTCGCATCCGGCGCGGCTGCGGTACGAGCGGGCGCAGGTGCTGGTGCGGCGGGGGGACTTCATGGACGGGGCCGCGGAGCTGGACGCGTACGCGGAGGTGGTGGAGGCCGTGGACGAGGGAGCAGCCGAGAAGGTGCGCGGGGAGGCCCGGGCGGCCCGGGCGCTGCTGAACTAGAGGTCCGTCCCCGGGGCCGCTCGACGCGGCGGGCGCGGGCGCGTCGTGCTGGTCGCGTAGCCCACCGCGCCCCTGAGGGGCGCTGCCCCGACCGGCGTCGCCCCGGGGGCACCCGGCGGGTCCCGGGTGCCCTCGGCGTCTGCGCTGGCTAGCTCGGGTCGGTCTCGATCGTCGCCACGCGGTTCGTCGTGCTCTTCAGGGCCGGGCGCAGGGCGCCGATCACGTCCTGGACGGTGACCGGGGTCTTCTGGCCGGTCCCCCGCGTGATGAGGACGCCGTCGAAGGTCTTGCCGTAGAGCTCCTTCAGGGCGGCCTCGTCATAGGTGTCGACGAGCTTGCCGTCGACCGCCTGGACGCGGAGGAACTTCCACAGGGACTTCTCCGGGCTGAAGGCGATCGAGTGGGCCGCGTCGGTCTGCACGGTGACTATGCCGGACATCGCCGGTTCGGCGAACTCCTTCATCATCCGGTCGACCTCGGCGTCGGGCACCGTCGGCTGCTTGGCGGTGGTCGGGACCTGGACCGGCGTGGCCGCACCGGTCTCCACCTGGCTGCGGTAGGCGTTCTCGACGGCCTCGGTGGCCTGGTCGACGGCGATGCCCTTGCCGGCCTTGCCGTACACGGCGACCGCCTTGCCGGACTCGAATTTGATCGTGCCGTCGCCGGCGCTGCCCGCGCCGCCCGCCGCGGTCTCCAGGGCGGAGTGCAGCTTCTCCTCGTCGACCGGCATGACCGGCTCGACGACCCGCTCCTGGCCGAACAGCGAGCCGATCACGGAGACCGGGTTGTAGTCGCTCGTGGCGGCGGCGTCGACCGTGGCGTCGGTGTCGAACTGGAGCCCGGACTGGTCCGGCCTCAGGGAGAGGGTCTCGCCGTCGACGGACAGCTTCACCGGGTTGTCGACGCGGTCGCCGAGGGCCTCGTCGAGCTTCTTGACCGCGTCGTCGCGGGTGCCTCCGCCGATGTCCACGCCGAGCACGGTGGTGCCCTTGGGCACGTCGGAGTGGTTCATCAGCAGACCGGCGCCGTAGGCCACTCCGGCGACGGCGATCACGCCGCCGCTGAGCAGCACCAGCTTGTTGCGGCCCTTCTTTTTCTTCTTGGGCGCGGCGGGGGGCGCGGACTGCTGGGCCGGCTCGGGCCGCTTCGGCGGGGTGTGCGCCACCGGCCCGTCGGCGGGGGCGCCCGGCCCGAACGGCGTGCTCCGGTCGGCGGGCGGCACGACCGGGATGCCGCTGGTCAGGGTGTCCCCGGAGACGTTGTCCACGGGCACGCCGAAGGGGCTGCCGGGGGGCGGCTCGGGGGCCGGCTGCTGCGGGGTGAGGATCGCGGTGTCGTCGCTCAGGCCGCCGCCGTGGCCGGGGTGCGGGGTCGCGCCGGGGCCGCTCGGCAGGGCGAGGGGGCTGTTGCCGGTGACCGGGCCGCCGGTCGGGCCCGAGGGGCCCTGCTGGCCGGCCGGGCCGCCATGTCCGGGGCCGCCGTAACCGCCCTGGCCGTTCGGACCGCGTCGGCCGTGGGGAGCGGCACCCTGACCGCCGTACGGGCTCTGCGCGCCGTAGGGGTCCTGGCCGTTGGGCGCGCCCTGGCCCGGCCGACCGTTCTGTCCGGGTTCCGTGAAGTACGGGAGGTCGTCGCGGCGCGGTTCGCCCGGGCGGGAGCCGTTGCCGCTCGCCGCGAGGGCCTCGGTGACGTCGAAGGAGCCCGTGCCGCCGCCGTGGCCGGGGGCCACCGGGCCGCCGGTGGCGCCGGGGAGGCCGCCGCCCTGCGTGCCGCCGGGGCGGGAGCCGCCCGGCATGTTCATGGAGCCGACCAC